>NZ_SSBM01000102.1:0-819 GCF_004795115.1 Streptomyces sp. A0592 | reverse complement strand
CATACGTTCAGTGACGGAACGCCAGTCGTGACATCCGCCGAAATGGAGCAGTTGTGAGTGAGTTCGACATCTGGGGCTACGGGCCGGGCATCGGGTACCAGCAGGGCACCGACATCGTCGGGTACAAGGTCGAGGCCAAGGACGGGGCCATCGGCAAGATCAGCAAGCACTCCGAGGAGGTCGGAGCTTCCTACCTCGTCGTCGACACCGGGGTGTGGATCTTCGGCAAGCACGTACTGCTGCCCGCCGGGACGATCAACATGATCGACATGGTCGAGGAGAAGGTCTACGTGGACCGGACCAAGGAGCAGATCAAGGATGCTCCCGAGTTCGACGAGGCGAAGCAGGGCGGCGACCCGTCCTATCTGGAACAGTTCGGCCGCTACTACAACATGCCTCACATGTAACCGAGGCGCACGCATGGCGCGGGGCCCCGCCGTGGCGGGGCCCCTCGCCATGTCCGGACCCAGGCGCGCGAAGTCCGGGCGCGCGGGGGGTCAGCTCTGCGAGATCGCCTCGAGGAGGTCGCCGACCTTCGTGTCGGGCAGCGCGCGGGCGACGTCGGCCAGGGCGACGATGCCGACCAGAGTGTGGCCGTCGATGACGGGGAGCCGGCGGACCTGGTGGGCGCCCATGGTGCGCAGGATCTCCTCGGCGTCGTCGTCGGCGCCGATGGTCACCGCCTCGCCCTGGGCAAGGTCGCCGGCCGTCACCCTGGCGGGATCTTTGCCCGCGGCGAGGACGTTCACGACGATGTCGCGGTCGGTCAGGACGCCCTTGAGTTTCTCGTCGGTGCCGCAGATCGGCAGTGAGCCGACC
>NZ_SSBM01000101.1:0-889 GCF_004795115.1 Streptomyces sp. A0592 | reverse complement strand
CTAGGAGTTGTCGTCAAAGTGTCACGCCCACATCAGGAGCGACGCGAGGGTGACGGCTGCTTGGTAGGACTGGGCGGTCTTGTCGTACCTGGTCGCGATGCCGCGCCACTGCTTGAGCCGGTTGAAGCACCGTTCCACCACATTGCGGCGCTTGTAGACCTGCGTGTCGAAGGCCGGCGGCCGGCCTCCCCGACTGCCTCGCCGGGTCCGGTTGCGGACCTGGTCAGACCGTTCCGGGATCGTGTGCGTGACGCCGTGGCGCCGCAGCCAAGTACGGATGGCCTTCGAGCTGTAGCCCTTGTCGCCGATGACGTGGTCGGGCCTGACGCGCGGTCGACCCGGACCGATCCGGGGCACCCGTATCGCGTCCATCACGGCGGTGAACTGAGTGCAGTCGTTGGTGTTCCCGCCGGTCAGGACGAACGCGAGGGGGCGGCCCGTCCCGTCGCAGGCCATGTGAATCTTGCTGGTCAGTCCGCCTCGGGACCGGCCGAGGGCCGGGCTGCGGAGCCCCCTTTTCGGGCCCCGGCCGCGTGCTGGTGGGCACGGACAACGGTGGAGTCCACCGACACCAGCCACTCGATGTCGCCTGCCGCGTCCGCTTGCGCCTGCACCGCCTGGAGCATCCGCTCGAAGGTTCCGTCCGCCGCCCACCTGCGGAAACGGGTGTGAAGGCTGGCCCACGACCCGTACCGGTCGGGCACGTCCCGCCAGGCGACCCCGGTCCGGAACTTCCACACGATCCCGTTCAGAATCGTCCGGTCGTCCAGCCGCGGCCGCCCCAGCACGGGCCGAGGCAGCAACGGCTGCACGAGTTCCCACTCAGCGTCCGACAGTTCATGGCGACGTATCACCCGACCATGATCCACAACGCAAGATCACTTTGACG
>NZ_SSBM01000010.1:0-253778 GCF_004795115.1 Streptomyces sp. A0592 | reverse complement strand
CCGGCGTGGGCGTCAGTCTCAGGCGGGAACGATGTTCTCGGCCTGCGGGCCCTTCTGGCCCTGCGTGACGTCGAAGGTGACCTTCTGGCCTTCCTGGAGCTCACGGAAGCCGGAAGTGGCGATGTTCGAGTAGTGGGCGAAGACGTCCGCGCCGCCACCCTCCTGCTCGATGAAACCGAAACCCTTTTCCGCGTTGAACCACTTCACGGTGCCGGATGCCATGCGCGTTCTCCTTTGGGGCAGTGCCCGGGCCGCACTGTGCGGACCCGGCGTCGCCGAGATGATTGCCCCGACCGGAAATCGAACCGGAAATGAAAAGTGCACCCACCGGAAAATCAGGTGAGAGCACTTGTAAGCTTTTTGGGGACCACAACCGCAACTGGCGTCACCGTAGCACAGTGGTAACCGGCGGGCCGGGAAGGCATTTCCGGGCCGATCGTTTCGGCGTCGCGCCATCGGATATCCGGTCCTGAAATCCCATGAGCGGTAATACGGCCATGTGTTCATTCGTTCATTAGTTCGTGCGTTCATGTGGTCAGGAGCCGATGCGCAGCAGGGCGAGGGTGATGTTGTCGGGTCCTCC
The DNA here is from genome assembly GCF_004795115.1 of Streptomyces sp. A0592. Classification (NCBI taxonomy): domain Bacteria; kingdom Bacillati; phylum Actinomycetota; class Actinomycetes; order Kitasatosporales; family Streptomycetaceae; genus Streptomyces; species Streptomyces sp. A0592. Next base: position 253,195 of record NZ_SSBM01000010.1, on the reverse strand, counting down.
CGCGTCGATCGCGGCCTTCCACAGCTCGAAGGCGGCCCTGCCGTCGTCGTGCACCCGCAGCAGTTCCTCGATCGTCCCGTCCGGCACCGGGTCGGTCAGCCCGTCACTGCACACCAGATAGCGGTCGCCCTCCGCCAGGGCGAAGGTCTCGACGTGCGGGGTGATCGCACTGTGGCCGCGGCTGCCGCCGAGCACCTGGGTGACGGCGGAGGTGGTGCGGTGCCCGGGCACCGGGGGCGGGCTGTCGTCCACGCTCACCTGGTGCAGGCCGTCGCGCGCCGCGTGGAACACCTTGCTGTCGCCGACGTTGAAGGCCAGCAGCGACTCGGCGAGGACGAGGGCGCCCGCGACCGTGGTCCCCATCGCGGTCAGGTCCGGCCGGCCGTCGGCGGCCGAGTACACCGCGTCGTTGCAGAGCTGCAGCGCGTCGCCGACGGCCTGCGCGCAGTCCAGCGAGGGGCCGAGCGAGGAGAGCTGGCGCACCACGAGCTCGCTGGCCACCTCCCCGGCCGGCTGCCCGCCGAGCCCGTCGGCGACCGCGACGACGAGCGGTCTGCCGAAGGGGAACACCAGCGTCTGGGGGTTCTGGGTCACGGTCCCGCACAGGGTCCACGGCCCGATGACGAGACTGTCCTCGTTGTGCTCGCGGACCAGCCCGACATGGCTCAGGGCGGTCACAGCTATGTACGTCACCTCGTCGTCCCGCCTCTCCGCAACGGCACCGGCAGACGCGTCCTCGCCACCATTGTCGCGCCGCCCCGGCATGCGGGGCGCGGTCTGCCGGAGCACGCTGGTCCTGGAGCTGCCTGTCCCCCGACGGCGGCCGGGTCAGGAAGGACTGCCGCAGATGTTCGCGAGGCTGAGCACCTACCAGGGATCACCCGTCCCCGCGGAGGGGGACCTGGTCGCGCATTCGGAGGAGATCGTCCGGCAGGTGCAGGACGCACCGGGATTCCGGGGCGTCTACTACCTGGTCGACCGGGCCACCGGGGAGGCCAAGTCGCTGACCCTGTGGGAGGACGAGCGGAGTATGCAGGACAGCGAGGAACTCGCCCACCGGATCCGCGAGGAGACCGCCCGGCGGGAAGGCCAGCACGTGGTCGGGGTCCGGCACTTCGAGGTGGGCTTCAGCCATCTGGAGCCGTAGCGGCAGCACCCTGCGCACGCGTCTCGGCGCGGCGTGAGAGCGAGGTACGAGGGACGAGGAGCGATGGTCATGGGCAAGCTCTCGATCGACCAGCTGCGAGAACGCGTACGCGGGACGGTCGTCACCCCCGACGACGACGCCTACGAGGAGGCGCGCGCGGTCAACAACGCCATGATCGACCGGAGGCCGGCCGCCGTCGTGCGGTGTGCCAACGCCGGCGACGTCATGGCGGCGGTCGACTTCGCCAGGGAGAACGGGCTGGACCTCGCCGTCCGCGGCGGCGGTCACAGCGTGCCCGGCTTCGGCACCTGCGACGACGGCGTGGTCGCCGACCTGTCCGGGATGCGCGGGGTCCGCGTCGACGCCGCGCGCCGCACGGCGCGCGCGGAGGGCGGCGCGACCTGGGGCGACTTCAACGCGGCGACCTACGCCTACGGGCTGGCCACCACCGGCGGGATCATCTCCACCACCGGCGTCGGAGGGCTCACCCTCGGCGGCGGCATCGGCTACCTGTCCCGCGGCCTGGGTCTGAGCTGCGACAACCTGATCTCCGCCGATGTGGTGACGGCGGACGGCCGGGTCGTCGTGGCCAGCGAGGAGGAGAATCCCGACCTCTTCTGGGCGCTGCGCGGCGGCAGTGGGAACTTCGGCGCGGTGACCTCGTTCGAATACCGGCTCAGCCCGGTCAAGGACATCTACGGCGGACCGATGCTCTTCGAGCTGGACGACGCGGCGACCGTGCTGCGGTCCTTCGCCGAGTACATCGCCGACGCCCCCGAGCAGCTCGGCGGCTTCCCCGCCTTCCAGCTCGCCCCGCCGCTGCCGTTCATCCCGGCGGACCGGCACGGCGATCCCTTCGCGCTGATCGTGGCGTGCTGGGCCGGGCCGCTCGACGAGGGGGAACGGGCCCTGCAGGCCTTCCACGACTTCGCCCCGGTGGTGGCGGAGCACGTCGGCCCCATGCCGTACCCGGCGCTCAACAGCGCCTTCGACGCGCTCGTGCCGCCCGGCCTGCAGCACTACTGGAAGGCCAACTTCGTCACCGAGCTGACCGACTCCGCGATCGAGGCGCACCTGGTGCACGGTCCGAAGCTGCCCGCCGTGAACTCGACGGTCCACATCTACCCGATCAACGGCGCCTGCCACCGGGTCGGAGCGGACGAGACGGCCTTCGCCTACCGCGACGCCAACTTCGCCACCGTCATCGCCGGGATGTGGCCGGACCCCGCGGACAACGACGCGAACATCGCCTGGGTCCGCGACTACTACGAGGCCACCGCCCCGCACTCGGAGGAGGGCGGCTACATCAACTTCATGGCCGAGGACGACCAGAGCCGGATCAGGGCCAACTACAAGGGGAACTACGACCGCCTGGCCGAGGTGAAGCGGACGTACGACCCGGGCAACCTCTTCCACCTGAACCAGAACATCCAGCCCGCCGCCTGAGGCGGTGCGGATGCGGAGAATATCCGCTTGTGCATAGTTTGTCGTAGTACTGGATGGTCCCGTACACCTGGTTTGCCCTGATCGAGGAAGGCCCCTCCATGAAGCGTTTCCCGGTGGTCGGTGTGCTCTGCCTGAGCGCGGTGTTCGGCCTCAGCGCGTGTTCCGACGACAGTTCCTCCCCCGCCGAGGAGGCCACCGAGGCCGCGGCCGACCTGTGCACCGACCTGAACGCCCTCAAGGCCGACAACGCCAAGCTGAAGGCCCTGAACCCCGCCGTCGCGACCAAGGACCAGATCAAGGACGCCTACGACGCGGTCCAGCAGGACTGGGAGGACGTCAAGGAGAACGCGAGCAAGCTGAAGGACGCGGAGCGCCAGGCGGTCCAGTCCGCCGCCGAGAACCTCAAGAAGGGCTACGAGGACCTGCCGGGCGACACGACCGGGAAGGACGCGCTCACCCAGCTGCAGCCCCAGATCCAGTCGCTGGACCAGGCCACGACGGCTGCCGCCGCGGGTCTCAAGTGCTGACGACCGCGTGACCGGCTCCCTCCGCGCAGAAGACCCCGTCCGGCTCCCGGCGGGGTCTTCGTCTGCCTGCCGGTTCAGGTCTCGTCGTCGTCCGGGAACAGCGGCGGATGTTCCCGCCTGCGCATCCCGACCCTGACGGCGCCGAAGAGGGCCTTGGCCATCACGCCGACCACGATCAGGTCGGCGATCATCTGCACGGTGGTCAGCACGCGCCCGGTCCCGGTGGTGGGGGTGATGTCGCCGAAGCCGACGGTCGCGAACACCGTGACGGTGAAGTACATGGCGTCCGTGCGGTTCAGCGGCTCCGAGAAGGACGCCGGCACGCTTTCGGCGAGCAGGAAGTACGTGGCGGAGAAGATCACCAGGAACAACGGCACGGCGGTGGCCAGGGCTTCGAGGGCGCGCAGCCGCGGATACTCCGCATGGGTGATGGCGGCGGTCTGCCAGGCCGTCAGCAGGCCGAAGGCGACGAGCCCGAGCAGGAGCGTCACGACGGTCCCGACACCGAACCCGCCGTCCAGGGGCGCCGCGTAGTACAGCGCCGTCAGCAGGACCACCGAGGCCGTCGAGCGCAGGGCGGAGCCCAGGACGGCGCTTCGGCGGCGGCGGGCTGCGTTGCGTTCCATGCCTTCAGGAGAACGCTAGGGAACCCATCCGGCGACCGGAGCCCCGGTAGCCGCCGGGGCTCAGCTCGTGAGGTCGTAGAGGCTCCTGCCGACCAGCCACAGGCCGAGGGCGAGGCAGGCGAAGACGATGGCCGGGTCCTTGTGGTCCGACAGCCAGGACCGCAGGCCCGTCAGTACGAGCGCGGCCCGCTCGGGTGCGAACACCATGTACAGCTCCATCGCCAGCAGGGTGGCGGAGGCGAGCAGGCAGAAGCCGAACAGGGCCAGGAACGTGCTGCTCTGGGAGAGGTCCGCCTCGACGACGGTGGCGGCGGCCGCGCCGACCATGCCCCACGGCTGCAGGAGCACCGCGAGTCCGGCCGCCGACCATGCGGATGCCTGGTCCATGCGGGACGTGAGGGCGTGCGAGTCCCCCGAGGGAGCGGCCGTCCCGGGAGCCCGCCGGCGCCGATACTCGGCGTAGGCGACCAGCCCGATGCCGAGGGCCAGGCGGAGCACCAGGCCGGCGGTGGCCGGGGGAGAGCGGGGCGGCGGGGGCTCCCCACCGGTCAGGAACATCACGACGGCGATCACGGCGACGAGGCAGCCGAACCAGGCCAGGATGAAGGCCAGTCCCTTCCACAGGCCGCGGGGCGCCGACACCACCAGCACGAACGCCATGATGGGCAGCGGATAGAGCGTGATGATCAGCCCGATGACGAGCAGGTCGAGCACCATCGGCTTTTTCCCGTCGGTGGATCGGCCCCTTCCTCGGGAACCGGGAAGGGAATGCTCATGCGCCCATGGTCGCGCCGTCCCGCGTACGGGTGCAAAAGATGCCCCATTCGCTCGGCATGCGGAGTAACGGACCCGCCTGTATCAATGAAGTACCACGTGCATGATCGGAGTCGGGCATGGATGACTATCCGCTTCTCAACCTCTTCTGGACGATGCTGTGGTTCTTCCTCTGGGTGATGTGGTTCTTCCTGCTCTTCAAAGTCATCACGGACATTTTCCGTGACCACAGCCTGCACGGCTGGGGGAAGGCGGGCTGGCTCATCCTCGTGCTGCTGATCCCCTTCATCGGAGTGTTCATCTACGTCATCGCGCGCGGCCGCAGCATGCACGAGCGCGATGCGAAGCAGATCAAGGAGAACGAGGCGGCGTTCCGCAGTTACGTCCAGCAGGCGGCCGGGAGCGGCGGTGGCGGCGGCAGCGCGGACGAGCTGAGCAAACTCTCCGCGCTCAAGGACAAGGGCGACATCAGCCAGGAGGAGTTCGAGCGGGCCAAGGCCAGGATCCTGGCCTGAGCCGCACCGGTCCGGCGGGCCCCGCCCCACCCGGGGCGGGGCCCGCCGGACTCATTCGTGCTCCGGCCGGTCACCCGGTGCGTCGGGTACGCGGCCGCCGGCCGCCAGCAGGGCCAGTACGGCGAGCACCACGAGCAGGATCAGCACCAGCAACAGCACCGTCAGCACGGTCGGGTGGTTCCACAGCGCGAACACGAGCGCGATGACGAGGAGCGCGCCCACGGTGAGCGCGTGCCGGTGGGCCTCCACCCACCGGCCGGCGCCGCCGGTGTGCACCCCGTGCCCGGCGCCCCAGAGCGCCGCGGAGTCGGCCGTACGGTCGGCCCTGCCGCGCATGCCGCGCGGCAGACGGCCGGCGCCGGAGAGGTAGGCGCCGAGCGCCACGACGATCCCGAGGACGATCGCGGTCCGCAGACTGACCCGGAGGAAGCGCACCAGCGTGTCGAAGACGGCCGCCGCCGCCTCCGGGGACTGGACCTCCGCGGGAAGGTTGTCGAGGTAGTAACGGCGGCCCACGACCAGGGCGATGGCGACCAGCAGGCAGGCGAACGCGGCGCACAGCGCGGTGGTCACCAGGGCCCGGCGGCGGCGCCGGGCGAGCAGCACGCCGGCCGCGCCGAGGACGACCGTGATGATGGGCAGCCAGTTGCCGAGGACGTCGAGCAGGTGCACCGCGCCCCTGATCTGCCCCAGCTTGTCGTTGTGGAAGAGCACCATCTGCTTGTCGACCTCGGGGATCTTCTCCGCCGGGGAGACCCCGGCGGCCACGAGCTCTTCCTTGACCTTGTCGACGGCCTCGCCGACGTCGAGGGTGACGGTGCCGCCGTCGACCCCGACCGCCCCGCGGCCCTTGCCGGTGAGCGCGTGCACCACGGCGTTGTGGGCGGCGCGGTTGGCCACGGTCCACACGTTCTCGAACCGGTCGCTCTCCACGAACCGGGTCGCCACCTTGGAGACGACCTGGTCGGCGGCCGAGTCCAGCTGCGGACCCAGCGCCTTGACCGCAGCGCCCACGCGCGGCGGCAGCCCCTGGGACTCCAGCCACTTCGCCAGGTCGGCCGTGACCTGGGAGCCGTCCACCTTGACGTCGGCCGCCTTCGTGATGCGGTGGACGGCCGCCTGCTCGATCGCCGGGTTCGAGGCGAGCGGCTTGACCGTGGAGACGTACCGGTCGGTGTCCAGCACGATGTCGTGCACCCACACGGTGAGCAGGGAGACGGGTACGAAGATGCAGGTCAGCGTGATCAGCACAGCCGAGAGGGTGCTCTTCGCGATCCGGCCCCCGCGGGATCCGCCGCCCGCGGCGGCGGTCGGTCGGGAGGGCGGCGCCGCACCGGGCGGATCGCCGGGTGAAGGGGACGGCTCACTCATGGCACTCCCGGGGACGACTGGGCAACGGCGGGGCGCGGCGGGCAGCCACGCCCTGCCATTGGACCCGGACGCCCGCGGGCCCCGCCTGTTCAGCTGGGCCCTGCGGGTGACGCCCCCGGGGAGACGGCCTAGTGATCGGCGACCGCGCGCAGTGGGCTCAGCGCCGCCGCCCGGCGGGCGGGGACGACCGCCGCGGCCGCGCCGACGGCCAGGGACAGCAGGCACACCAGCAGCAGGGTTCCCCACGGGAGCACGAACGCGTACTGGGCCATCGCGCCGTTGGCCAGCGAGCCGACCGCCCAGGCGCTGAACACGCCAGCCGCCAGCCCCAGCAGCGTCCCGAACGCGGCGACGATCACGGCCTCCAGCCGGATCATCCGCCGGACGCCGGCCCGGTCCATGCCGATGGCGCGCAGCACGCCGATCTCCCGGGTCCGCTCCGAGACCGACATGGCCAGGGTGTTCACGATGCCGAGCGCGCTGATCACGACGCCGATGGCGAGCAGCCCGTACATCAGGGTCAGCAGGTCGCCGACGCTGCCTGCGGCCTCGTGGACGAGGGCCGCCCGGTCCTGGACCTTCAGCAGCGGGTTGTCGCCCACCGCGGTGCGCAGCCGCTTCCCGACGGCGTCGGAGGCGGCGCCGTCCTCCGTGGCCACGAGGATCCGCTGGACGGAGCCGGGCAGGAAGCCGCTGGCGCGCACCTCGCCGAGGTCACCGAGCGCGTCGCCGGCGACGGGGTTGTCCCGGTAGACGCCGACGACGGTGTACGGGCTCAGGTCCCGACCGCTGCCGATGCCCGCGGCGACCCGGTCCCCGGCGGCGAGTCCCTGCTCCCGGGCGAGGGTGGCGGAGACGGCGATCCGGCCCGGCCCGAGTTCCTCGGCGGAGCCGTCGGTGAAGTCCAGCCGCATCACCGCGCCCACGGCGGCCGGGTCCACGCCGGCGATCCGGCGGACCCCGCCGCCGACGAACAGCGACACGTCCGCGACGGCCGCCGCGGTCCGCACCCCGGAGGCGGCGGCCACCCGCTGGACGGCGGCCGGGTCGATGCCCTGGGTGGGGGTGCGGGTGCCGATGACGTAGTCGGCGCCGAGTCCCGCCGCGGCCTGACGGTCCAACGCCTGCGCGGTGGAGTGCCCGACGACGGCGAGGCCGGCCACCAGTGCCGTACTGATCATCAGGGTGGACGCGGTGGCCGCGGTGCGCCGCGGGTCGCGCAGCGCGTTCTCCCGGGCGAGGTGGCCGACGGCGCCGAACCGGCCGGTCAGCCGCCCCGCCAGCCGGATCACCGGTGCGGCGAGCAGCGGCGCGAGCACGATCAGGGCGACGACGAGGACGCCACAGGCGAGCATCGCGTCCTGGAGGTTCTGCACCGAGGCGTCCTTCACCCCGCTCAGCGACACCAGCAGCCCCGCGCCGAGGACGAGCAGGACCAGTCCCGCGGCGGCGCGGATCCGTGCGCGCGTGGTGGAGGCCGGCTGCTGCGCCGAGCGCATCGCCTCGACCGGTGCGACCTTCGCCGCCCTGCGGGACGGCAGCCACGCGGCCAGCACCGTGACCCCCACGCCGACGCCGAGCGCGGCCACGACCGGCCGCGGGCCGATCACCAGCGGCCCGTCGGGCAGGGTGTCCTGCGCGGTGCCGAGCAGGCCGGGCAGTACGGCGGCGACCCCGAGCCCGAGCAGGAAACCCGCTGCGGAGGAGACGAGCCCGAGGAGGGCGGCCTCGGCGAGCACGGAGCCGGCCACCTGGCGGCGCGAGGCCCCGACGGCCCGCAGCAGTGCGATCTCGCGGGTGCGCCGCGTCACCAGCATCGTGAAGGTGTTGACGATGAGGAAGGAGCCGATGAACAGCGACACCCCGGCGAAGACCAGTGGCAGCTTGGCATGACCCCGGGTCAGGGTGTCGACGTAGAGGGCCTGTTGCGCGGCCTGGGCGGCGCCCGTGGTGGCCTCGGCCCGGCCGGCGGGGAGTACGGAGGCGACCCGGCCGGAGAGTTCGGCCTGGGCGGTGCCAGGGGCGGCGGTCAGGTCGATCCCGGTGTACCGGCCGGGGGAGGCGAACAGCTGCTGCGCGGTGGCCCTGTCGAACAGGGCGAGGGTGCCGCCCGCGGTCACCCGGGTGTCCTTCGTGGTGACGATGCCCACGAGCCGCTTGGCCATGACCGGGCCGTCAGTGGCCAGTGTGATCGTGTCGCCGAGGCGGAACCGGCCGGCGTCGGCGGTGCCGCCGTCCACGGCGATCTCCTCGGCGCTGCCCGGGGCACGGCCCTCGACCAGCGGATACCGGCTGTCCTGGCCGTTCGCGCCGGGTACGTGGGCCGCGCCGAGGTTCGCCCAGGCCTTGCCGGCCCGCAGCGGGGTGCCGTCCGCGGCGGACAGGGTGGCCGAGCCGTCGGCGGTGGGCCGTACGGCGGCGACACCGGGCACGCCGGCCAGCTTCCGTACGAGCGCGTCGTCCAGGACGCTTCGGCGGTCTTCGCCGGGGGGCGCGTCCGGGGAGTCCTTCGGTGTCACGGTGACCGCGATGCCGGCGAAGTTCTTCGAGGCGGCGGCGCGGTAGGCGGCGGCGGAGGAGTCGGCGAAGACGAGGGTGCCGGAGACGAAGGCGACACCGAGGCAGACCGCCAGGACGGTCATGGCCAGACGTGCCTTGTGCGCGAGGACGTTGCGCAGGGCTGTTCGCAGCATGGGGAGCTTTCGGGTGCGGGTGCGGGCGGGTGCGGCCGGGTGCGGCGCGGGGGAGACGGAAGGCGGTACGGAGGCGTCAGCGGCTGTGGCGGCCGGCGCCCGGGCCCGCACCGGGGGCCGCGCCCTCTCGGTGGTCCGCGGCCCCGCCCCCGCCGCCGCTCTCGAACGCGAGCATCCGGTCGAGTACGGCCGCGGAGGTCGGCTCGTGCAGCTCGTCGACGACGTGGCCGTCGGCGAGGAACAGGACCCGGTCCGCGTACGAGGCGGCCGCCGGGTCATGGGTGACCATCACCACGGTCTGCCCCAACTCCCGTACGCAGTCCCGCAGGAAGCCGAGGATCTCGGCGCCCGAGCGCGAGTCGAGGTTCCCGGTCGGCTCGTCGGCGAAGACGATCTCGGGCCGGGAGATCAGTGCCCGCGCCACCGCGACCCGCTGCTGCTGCCCGCCGGAGAGCTCGGCCGGGCGGTGGCCCAGGCGGCCCGCCAGCCCGACGGTGGCGACGACGGCCTCCAGCCAGGCGGCGTCCGGCCGGCGTCCGGCGAGCCGCAGTGGCAGCGTGATGTTCTCCAGCGCGGTCAGGGTGGGCATCAGGTTGAAGCCCTGGAACACGAAACCCACCTTGTCCCGCCGCAGGGTGGTCAGCTGCTTCTCGCTCAGCGAGGACAGCTCGGTGCCGCCGATGCGCGCCGAACCGGAGGTCACCGTGTCCAGCCCGGCCAGGCAGTGCATCAGCGTGGACTTGCCGGAGCCGGAGGGGCCCATGACGGCGGTGAACCGGCCCCGCGCGAAGTCGACCGTCACCGCGTCCAGGGCGGTCACCCGGGTGTCCCCCTTCCCGTACACCTTGGTCAGACCGGTGGCGCGGGCGGCCGGTTCGGGGGAAGGAGAGAGCTGCGACATGGAGGGACTCCGCCTCGGGTGCGAGGAGCGTCGGTCCGCACCCGCAGGGGTGGGCGGACCGGGGGACGTATCCATGCTCACCGCTCTGACCTGCGTAAACATCCTTCTGGAGGCGGGAGTCGAGCTCTGTCCGAGGGAGGGTTCCGGGCCCCTCCTCTCTGTCTTCGGACACAGTCGGGGTCCCGCCGCCTCCGCCTTCGGGCAGAGCCGGGCGGGCGCCGGCCTGCGCGGGGTGCCGGCCGGCGCGGGTGCCGGGGGCGCGGCGTCAGGAGGACAGGCCCGTCCGGTGGGCGAGGAGGGCCGCCTGCACCCGGCTCGCCGAGCCGGTCTTCTCCAGGATCGCGCCGACGTGCGTCTTCACCGTGCCGATCCCGATGCCGAGCCGCCCGGCGATGTCCTGGTTCGACAGGCCTTCGCCCAGCATCGAGAGGACCTCCCGCTCCCGTGCGGTGAGCCGCGCGATCCGCTCGTCCGTGAGCGCGGGGTCGCAGCCGTCCCGGTCGCCGCCGCGCAGCATCCGGGCGATCACCGACCCGGTCACGCCCGGGGAGAGCACGGAGTCGCCGGCGGCCGCCGCCCGGACCGCGGCGATGAGCTCCTGCGGGCCCTCGTCCTTCAGGAGGAAGCCCGCCGCGCCCTCGCGCAGGGCCCGCAGGACGTTGTCCTCGTCACCGAAGGTCGTCAGCATCACCACGCGCGGCGCCGGATCGAGGGCGAGCAGCGGTGCGATCGCCGCCAGGCCGTCGCACACCGGCATCCGGATGTCGACCAGCGCCACGTCGGGCCGGTGGGCGGCCGCCAGCTCGACGGCCCGGCGTCCGTCGGCGGCCTCGGCGACGACGTCGATGTCGCCCGCGTGCCGCAAAATCAGCCGGACGCCGTGCCGGATCATCGTCTCGTCGTCGGCGAGCAGGACACGGATGGGCCGGGCGGACCGGGTGGGCGGAGCGGGCGGGACGGGCTCGTTCACGGGATCTCCCAGGGCGTGGCGTCCCGGACCGACGGGACGTCGAACCGGTCGATGGCGATCAGCCGCTGGGCGGCGTCGAAGCAGTAGCGGGCGATGAGCAGGCCGCCGGGGCGCCGCTCGGTGGCACCGTTGAAGGGGTAGACGCAGCCGGCCGTACCGGCGGGGCGCGGCGGCTCGTGGCCGGTGGCGGCGGCCCGCACCGCGCCGTTGTCCTGCACGCCGAGCGCCGCCACCTCCCCGTACGTCATACCGATGCGCGGCAGCGGGGCCGGCCCGGAGCGGCCGGACGGCTGGGCGGCGTACACGAAGGCGATCGCGACGACCATGAGCGCGGACAGCGCCGCCAGCCCGAAGCCGAGCGTCAGGGCCTCGGCGGTCCGGCGCTCGTCGGACTCCGCGTCGGTGGCGTGCGGGTCCGTGGCGTGCGGGTCCGTGTCGTGCGCGTGCGCGCCGGACGGGTCTGCGCCGGACGGTGGCCGGGGGGTGTCCGCCCCGGCGGGGGTGCGTCCGCCGGCGGGGTCGGTGTCGGGCTCGGCCGGCACGGCCGCGTCCACCCGGAACCCGCCGGACGGCAGGGCGGCCGCCTCGAACGTCCCGCCGAGCAGTTCCACCCGCTCGCGCAGTCCGGTCAGGCCGCGCCCGGTGCCCAGTTCCTCCGCGGGGGCCGGCGGCCCGGGCCGCGCCCCGTTGCGCACGGTGACCCGTACCTGCGCCGCGCCGTGCAGGACCGTCACGCCGACGTGCGCGTCCGGCGCGTACCGGTGCACGTTGGTCAGGGCCTCCCGCACGACGCGGTGCACCGCCCGGCGGACCGGCGCGGGGCGGGCGTCGAGGTCCGGTCCCGTCCAGTCGAGCCGTACCGCGATCCCGCCGTCGCGCGACTGCGCGACCAGCGCCTCGATGTCGGCGCGGGTGCCGGTCGCGTCGGTCAGCGCGTCGGTCCCGGTGTCGCGGCCGAGCGGCCCGAGCACGCCGAGGGCCTGGCGCAGTTCGCGCATGGCGTCGCGGGTGGTGCGCCGTACCAGGACGGCCTCCTCGCGCAGTTCCGGCGCGGCCCGTTCCAGGGCCAGCTCCAGGCCTCCGGCGTGCAGCGACACCAGGCTGAGCCGGTGGCCCACCAGATCGTGCATCTCGGCGGCGATGCGGGACCGCTCGTGGGTCCGGGCCTCGCTGTCGGCCAGCCGGCGGGCCCGCTCCGCCGCGTCACCGCGCTCGCGCAGCGCCCGCAGCAGGCGGCCCTGCTGCCCCTGCGCCGTCCCGATCAGGCCGGGGACGATCACGGCCGTCGGCGCGAGGGCCAGGCCGAGGGCCAGCCCGTACGCCGCCGACCCGGGGCCGAGCCACGGCCCGGCCGCGGTCGCGCAGACGACGAGGAGCAGAGCGGCGCAGGCCGGCAGCCGGACCCGCAGGCGCGGCCGGGCCGTCCGGCGGGCCGCGGCGTAGGCGGCCGCCGCCGTGACGGGCCCGACGGCCGGTACGAGGCCGGTCAGCGCGGCGAGCACCAGGAGCACGGCCCCGGGCAGGCGGCGGCGCAGCGCGAAGATCCCGGTGGCCGCGGCGAGGACGGCGAGCTGGAGGGCCGGGTACGGCAGGAACCCGAGGTGGCCGACGGCCCCGTACACGCCCAGGCCTGCCAGGCCGACGCCAGCCGTCCGCGCGACCGGGCGGACGCGGGCGGCGGGGGGCGAAGGGCTGAGGGGGACCACGCTGACCAGTATCGATGCCGGGATCCGCGTCGGCATGGACCGTGAGGCCGATCCGTGCCTCTGCCGAAAGGCAGAGGGGGATCGGGGGCGGGGATCGGGGGCGGGGATCAGTAGGGGACGGAGGCGGCCGGCCCCACGATCCCGAACAGCGCGCCTTCGGGGTCCCGCAGGGTGACCTCGTGGGGGCCGGGCCCGGAGTCCGCCACGGAGACGGTGCTGCCGCCCAGAGAGGTCGCGGCCTTCACGGCGGTCTCCAGGTCGGGAACCCGGAAGTGGACCTGCCAGCGCGGCCGCATGTGCGGGTCGGGTGCCTGCGCGAGCGTGCCGCCGTGCAGGCGGGCCACCGTACGGCCCGCGTGGCGGAGCAGGATGCGGTGATCCTCCTCCATGTAGGCGACCTCGCAGCACCCGCTGTGGGAGCAGGCCCATTCCAGGACCTCGCCGTAGAAGATGGCGGCGTCGAAGGCGTTCCGGGTGCGCAGTTCGAGCCAGGCCGGCGCGGCCTCGCCGCCCATACCCCAGTCGGGGATGGCGTCGCCCTGCCAGATCCCGAAGACCGCGCCGTCGAGGTCGGAGGCGAGCGCCGCCCGTCCCGTGCCGAAGGCGAGGGGGCCGACGGCGACGGTCCCGCTGCGTTCGAGGATGCGGGACGCGGTGACGTCGGCGTCGTCGACGGCGAAGTACGGGGTCCAGGCGACGGGGACCGTGACACCGGCGGGCATGGAACCGAGGCCGGCCACCGGGATCCCGTCGCTGAAGCCCACGGCGAAGCCCTCGCCGAGCCGGTCGTTCCCGAACCGCCAGCCGAGGACCGCACTGTAGAAGGCCTGGGCGGCGCCGACATCGCGCGCCATGAGGCTGACCCAGCAGGGTGCGCCGAAGGTTTCGTGACTCGATGTCGACACGCCTGTCATCCCCATCCGCCGGTGCGGCCCCGGATGCCCCTCCCACGGTACTCGCGGGAGCTCCCGGGAAACGTCGGCCAACATCCTCCTGGCGCCACCGGCCGCCCCCACGCCGACACGGCGACCGGCACCCCACCCGGCGGAACACATCCCCTCCCGCCCTGCCGGCGCCGCCCGCCGGGGCCGGACGGGTCAGGCCCCGGGGGCCTCGGGGGCGGCGGTGTACAGGTCCTCGTCCAGGATGCCGCTCCTCGCGATGAGGTACGCGAGCTGGGCGCGGCTGCGGCTGCCCAGTTGTTCCGAGGCCTTGCGGACGTGGGTGGCCACGGTGCGGGCGCTCATGCCGAGGCGGCCGGCGATGGTCTCGTCGGTGTAGCCGTTCACCATCAGGTGCAGGACAGCCCGGCGGGTCTCGTCGGTGAGCAGGGGCGGGCGGTGTTCCGTCGGGGTGTGCCGCAGCGGGGCGGCACGTTCCCATGACTTCTCGAAGATGCCGACCAGGTAGCGGATCATGCCGGGGTGCTCGATCACCAGGGCGAGCTGCTGGCGTTCCTCGCCCGGGTCGGGGACGAAGGCGATCTTCCGGTCGCACACGATGAGCCGGTCGAACACCTCGTCCAGGGTGCGGACTTCGGCGCCCGCGACCGAGATCTGCTCGACGTAGGCGAGCGTCGGCCCGTGGGAGCGGACGGTGTGCTGGTAGATGGTGCGCTGGCGGATGCCGCGCTCCAGGGCCGCCACGTCGCTGGCGAGGGCCTTCTCCAGGAGTTCCGCCGGTCGGCCGCCGCCGGGCTGGGCGGTCAGCAGTTCCTCCTCGCAGGACTGCACGACCGAGGACAGCGTGGCGCTGATGGCGTCCGCGCCGCTGATCGCGCGGATGCCGGTGCCGGTCCCGGAGCCGGTGTGCGCGCGGTAGATCTCCTCCGCCTGGTGCATGGCGACCCGGGCCGCCGCCAGGGCGCGCTGCTTCTCCTCGATGTCCGTCTCCAGCGGGCGCATGACGGCGTTGGCCGCGAGGCCCGGCGGCAGGGCCATCAGCCGGCCGTCGGGCAGTTCCCGCAGGAGGCCCAGGTCGAGCAGGCACTGCGGGCACTCCTGCCCCGGGAGGTCGCCGCGGACGGCGGCCTCGTAGGAGGCCAGCCCCTCAGTACAGAGCTCGACTGATGGAATGCGTACCCCTCTGTCCGATTTCGTGCACATTTGCCCATCCTTCAAGTCTCTGCATTGCGTGATCATGCTCCCGGATATCCCTGTTTTCGGCGAGAAGGCCAGCACATGATTCCTGTCACGGGCCGGAGAAACCCGGCCGTGCAGCACTCATCAGGGGGACCAATGTTCAAGACGACTTTCCAGCAGCTCATCGGTGCACTCGCCGTGACGGTTCTCGCGACTCTCGGCGTGGTCGTGAGCAACGAATCCGCACCGCAGGAAGACGTCGTCACCGCCGCCCTGAAGAGCGACTCGCAGTGGGGCTGACCGGGCGGGCCTGCACCCTGCCCCGTCCCTGGATCATTAATTTCTAGTTACAGGAGAGACATGTCCGCCCTTCCCGTATCCGTACGGCCCATGTCCGTCTTCGACGGGCTCGAGGAGCGCTTGGAAGACCTGAGGAGCTCGGGTCTGTACCGGGAATTCACCCCTTGCTCCTACCTGGCCGAGCAGCCCGGTCACGCGATGCACCGGGGGGCGCGCGTCCAGGTCTGGTGCACCAACGACTACCTCGGGATGAGTCAGAACGCGCAGGTCATGGACGCTCAGGTCGCCTCGACCCTGCGGCACGGCACCGGCAACGGCGGCTCGCGCAACATCGCGGGCACCAGCGAGGCGCATGTCGCGCTGGAGACCCGGCTGGCGGCCTGGCACGGAAAGCCGCGCGCCCTGATATTCACCAGCGGATACGTGGCCAACTTCGAAACGCTGACCACGCTGCTCGCGGCCGTACCGGACATGGTGGTCTTCTCGGACTCGCTCAACCACCGGTCGTTGATCGAGGGAATCCGCGCCTCCAAGAACCGGAGGCACATATTCCCGCACAACGATATCGACGCGCTGGACGAAATGCTGGGCCAGTACCCTGCGGAACAGCCGAAGTTGATCGTCTTCGAATCCGTCTACTCGATGGACGGAGACATCGCGCCGATCGCCGAGATCTGCGATCTGGCCGAGCGCCACCACGCCATGACCTATCTCGACGAGACGCACGCGATCGGTGTGAACGGCCCTTCCGGGGCCGGGATCTGTGAGGAGATCGGAGAACACCGGCCGACATTCGTCCAAGGTGTCTTCGGAAAAGCCATCGGCACGACGGGCGGCTACGTCGCCGGCCCCGACACCGCCCTCGACTACGTGCGATCACACGCGCCCGGTTTCATCTTCACGACCACGATTCCCCGTTCGAGCCTGGACGCCACTCAGCGGAGCCTCGATGTCATCCAGGGCCCGGCGGGAACCGAACTCCGCCTGAAATTGCGGGAGAACGCGGCGCTGATGCGCAGCCTCCTGCGCGAGGCCCGCATCGACTTCATCGACGCCCCCACCCATCTGGTCCCGGTGCTGGTCCCTGGCGGTGAGCGGGTCAAGAGGATCTCGCGCCGCCTCCTGGACGAGTACGGCATCTACGTCCAGCCCATCAACTTCCCGTCCGTGGCGAAGGGCGGCGAGCGCTTCCGGGTCACCGTGGCGCCGTTCCGCACCCGCGCGGACATCGAGGGATTCGTCCGCGCCCTGCGCGCCTGCCTCGACGACCTTCGATAGCGCATTCGGCAACTCGCCCATCCCCTTTTCATCGCACTTCGGCGCATCAAGGAGATCCGCTCATGCAGATCAAGGAAATCACCCCGTTCATCGGCTCCGAGCTGACCGGCGTCGGCTACGAGGACCTCCAGGACCCCGAACTCTTCGCCCGGCTCGTCGACCTCGTGCACCGGCGCGAACTGGTGGTCGTCCGTGGTCTCGACATCACCCCGGAGCAGCAGATCGAGCTGGCCTCCCGGATCGGCCGGCCCGTGCCGTTCCTCATGGCGAAGTACCGCCACCCCGACCACCCGGAGATCATGATCTCCTCCAACGCCATGAAGGCGAACCGCCCGGTCGGCGTCGCCCGCGTCGGCAACTTCTGGCACCAGGACTCCTCGTACACGAAGGACCCGGCGCCCTACACGATGCTGCACGGCGTCGACGTCCCCGGCACCAGCGGCCACACCCTGTACGCCAGCGCCCTCGACGTCTACGACCGCCTTCCCCAGGAGTGGAAGGAGAAGATCGCCGGCCGCACCGCCCTGCACACCGTGAGCAAGCGGCAGCGGATCTCGCCGGAGCACGTCGGGCTCTCCATCGCCGAGCTCAAGGCGCTGGTCGAGATGGAGTACCCGCCGACGGAGCACCCGCTGGTCAAGCAGGACCCGGTCACCGGCCGTTCCTACCTCTACGGCGCCCCCGAGTACATGGACTCCGTCGTCGGTTTCGACGCCAACGAGAACGCCGAGTTCTTCGCCGTCATCGACCGGCTCATCCAGGACCCCGAGCATGTCTACACCCACCGCTGGACGACCAACGACCTGGTGGTGTGGAAGACGGCGACGACCTACCACGCGGCGACCGCCGTCGAGCCCGGTGCCACGCGGACCGTGCACCGCGTGAGCATCGAAGAGGGCGAGAAGTGGGCGGCATAGCCGACTTCGACGTGTCCTTCCCGTCCGCGAGGGCCGACGTCCGCGCCATGTCCGCCTCCTCCGGCGTCCCCGTCGAGGACCTGGTCCGGATCACGCACTGCGAGACCTTCCCGGTGCTCGCGGACGGGGAGCAGGCCTGGGAACTCGCCCTGGCCGCCGCCCGGAAGGTCCTGGACCGGACGGGCGTGCCGCCGGAGCGGATCCGGCAGGTCGTCTACGCCGGGTCCGGCGCCTGGGACCGCCCCTTCTGGTCGCCCGCGGCGAAGGTGGCTCACGCCCTCGGCATCGACGGCGCCCACTGCTTCGAAGTGGCGAACTTCTGCAACGCGGGAATGACCGCCATCCGGCTCCTGTCCGCCACAGGGGTCCTGGAGGAGAACACGTACGCGCTGGTCCTCGTCGGGGACCGGCTGAGCCGGATGGTCGACTACCGTGACCCGGATTCCAAGGCTCTGTTCAACTTCGGTGATGCGGCTGCGGCGGTGCTGCTGGGCGGCGGTCCGAGTCGTTTCCGTGTCGTCCACTCCGCCATGCGCACCGACGGCGGCTGGGCCGACTACTACGCCGGTGAGCCGGCCGGAGGCCGCGTTCTGATCCGGCGCGGCGAGCACCGCAAGGGCCTCGGGGACGCCTACGTACGGCACTTCACCGCCTTGGTGGACGAGACGCTCACCGCGCTCGGCATCACGCCGGACGACGTCTCCCACTTCCTCATCAACCACGGCGACCGGGACATGCACCAGCGGCTGCTGACCACCCTGGGCATCCCGGCCGCACGGAGCGTCTTCAACTACGACCGGCTGGCCCACATGGGCGGAGCGGACACCCTCATCGCCCTGAAGGACCTCGAACGCGGGGGCCGGTTGCGCCACGGCGACCTGATCATGCTCGCCACCAGCGCCATGGGCTTCAGCTGGGGCATCACGACCTTGGAGTATCTCGGATGAAGATCCTCGTCATTCACCAGGTGCCGTACCGGAAGATCGGCTACGAGCGCGGCATCGACCACGACCGCCACCAGGTGACCTACATCGGCCATCCGCACCGGATGGCCGACCTCCCCGAGGGCCTGCCGGCCCGACGGATCGTCCTCGACGCCGACGAGGACCTGGTCGCGGGCATCCGCGCCCGCACCTCGCCCGCCGACGGCTACGAGAAGGTGCTCGCGCTCTCCGAGTTCGGCATCATCGAGGCCTGCCACGTACGCGAGTACCTCGGCATCGCGGGTCCGGACCTCGCCGCCGTCGAGCGGGTCCGCGACAAGGTGCGGATGAAGGAGGCGCTGGCCGGCTCCGACCTGCGCCACCCCCGCTTCGTCGCCGGGCCCGCGCCGGACGGCACGCTGCCGTGGACCGGCCGCACGGTCCTCAAGCCGCGCCAGGGCGCATCCAGCGAGGACGTCACGATCCACGCGACGGCCCGCGAGGCGCTCGCCGCCCACGAACAGCTCCCCCACGCGGACGAGTTCCAGCTGGAGGAGCACATCGACGGCGACATCCTGCACGCCGACGGCCTCGTGGAGGGCGGCCGACTGGTCGATCTGGCGGTCAGCCGGTACGTCAACAAGCCCGTCGAGTACGCGCAGGGGGCTCCGCTCGGTTCGCACCAGGAGCCGTGCACGCCCGCCCAGCGGACGCTGGCCGAGCAGGTCGTGGCGGTCCTCGGCATCGAGGAGGGCTGCATCCACCTGGAGTTCTTCGAGACCCCCGGAGGCGAGCTGGTCTTCCTGGAGGTGGCCAACCGGGTCGGAGGCGCGGCCGTGGTGTCCACCCACGAGCTGCACACCGGGGTCCACCTCCCCTCGCACGAGATCGCCGTCCGGCTCGGTCTGGAGCGGCCGGAGGCCGGCCCGCCCAGCGGCCGCCACCACGGCTGGATCGCCTTCCCCGGCCACCACCTGGCGGCCGACGGCGTACGGACGATCGACGTACCCGAGTGGATCAGGACCCACCCGTGCCTGGACGGCCTGCACGTCCTCGCGCCGGAGCAGGAGACTCCGCGCCACATCACCTACCAGGAGTGGGAGGTGCCGGTCTTCGTCGAGGCCTCCCACGCCGACGCGGGCGAACTGCGCCGCTTCCTCCAGGAGTGCGCCCGCGCGGTCTCCGTGCGCACCGCACCGGCCCTCCGGGCGGCGGCATGAACACGCCCGTCCGCACCACGCGGGCGATCACACAGCGCCGCCGGCCCCGGGGCATGCCCGTTCCCGAGGACTTCGCCGAGGCCGAACTGCCCCTGTCCGCGCCGGCCGAGGGCCAGGCCGTGGTGGAGAACCTGTGGCTCTCCGTGGACCCGTACATGCGCGAGTGCATGGATGCGGAGTGGGAGCTCGGCGCCCCGCTGGAAGGCCGGTCCATCGGCCGGGTGGTGGAGTCGCGCAGCGCCGAACTGCCCGTCGGGGCGCTGGTGTTCCACCGGGAGGGCTGGCGGACCCACGCCGTCGTGGCCGCGGCCGAGGCGCGGGTCCTGCCCCGGTACGAGGGGGTCGCCACCGAGTCCTTCCTCGGCCTGCTGGGCGGGACGGGCCTGACGGCGTACGTCGCCCTGACCCGCATCGCCCGGCTGCGGGCCGGCGAGACCGTGTACGTCTCCGCCGCCGCCGGCGGGGTCGGCACGGCCGCCGGCCGACTGGCACGGCTCCTGGGCGCCGGCCGGATCGTCGGCAGCGCCGGATCCCCGGCCAAGGTCCGGCTGCTCACCGGGGAACTCGGCTACGACGAGGCCTTCGACCACCGTGCCGGGCCCCCGCTGCCCGAGCAGCTGGCCCGGGTGGCCCCCGACGGCATCGACGTCTACGTCGACAACGTGGGCGGCGCACACCTGGAGGCCGCGATCGGGGCGATGCGCGAGGACGGGCGGATCGCCTGGTGCGGAGCCATCGCGCAGTACAACGCGGGATCCGCCCCGGCAGCGCCCCGCAACCTCTTCGACCTCGTGGAGAAGAGCATCCGGCTGGAGGGCTTCCTCGTCTCCCGCCACCGCGACGCACAGGCGGAGCTGGAGGAGTTCCTCGTCCCGCACCTGCGCTCCGGCCGCGTCGCCGACCGGCTCCATGTCACCGAGGGCTTCGAGAGGACCGTCGGGGCCTTCCTCGGGATGCTGCGCGGCGAGAACACCGGCAAGGCGGTCGTACGCCTGGGCCACGACGACCCGGAATCGTCCCCCGACCACACCCCCTGAGCGAGCGAGGGTTCCATGGCACACGTCCGTACCGGCCTGCACATCAGCGTCGTGACGCTCGGCTCCACCCACCGGATCTGCGCCATCTGGAGCGTACGGGGGACCGCGGCGGACGTGTGCGAGTTCCCCGGCGCCCTCCTCCTCCCGCGCCGGGGGGCGGAGCAGGACTGGGCCGTCGAGACGGCACTGGCGCAGCTGGCGACGCACGGACCCGGTGACGGTCCCGTCTGCGTGGACCTCACCACGACCGCCGGTGGGATCGAACCGGCAGGCCTCCATCCCGGACTGTGCGCCTCCGACCTGCTGGGTCTGGCGCGTACGGCACTGGGCGAGGGCCAGCAGGAGTGGGCCGAGCTGGCCCGCGCGGACCCGGCCGCCTTCCACGGGACGGCCGTCCGGCCGTACGCGATGCGCCGGCAGGCCGCGTGCCTGGTCACCCGCGACCCGGACGGCCCGCGCCGGGACGTGACGCTGCTGCACGCACGGCAGGACCGGGTCCTGCGCGACTACACGGTGGGGCTCCTGACGTCGGCCGGGACCACCGACGCCACCGCGGGCGACGAGACCCGCCCTTCCCACCCCAGGAGACAGTGATGCGCCCGACCATGGAACTGACAGCGGAACCGGCCGCGGGAACGGTGCGGCCGCCCGCGCCGGACGGCGGGCCGGTGCCCTGGGAGCGGTACTTCTCCCGCGGCGCCCACGCCATGGTGCCCTCCGAGGTCCGCTCCCTCTTCAGCGTGGCTGCCCTGCCCGGCATCGTCTCGCTGGCCGGCGGCATGCCGGACGTCCGCGCCCTCCCGCAGGAGGTCATGGCCGCGACGGTCGCCGACGTGGTGCGCGAACACGGCCCGACGGCGCTCCAGTACGGGGCGGCGCAGGGCGATCCGGGCCTGCGGGGAAGCATCTGCTCCGTCATGGCGGTCGAGGGGATCGCCGCCCGACCGGACGACGTCATGGTCACCGTGGGTTCCCAGCAGGGGCTGGACCTGCTGGTCCGGGTTCTGCTCGACCCGGGCGACACGGTCGTCGCCGAAGGCCCCACCTACGTCACCGCACTCGGTACTTTCAAGGCCGCCGGCGCCCGCGTGGTGCAGGTCGCCATGGACCGCGCCGGCGTGGTCCCGGACGAACTGGCCGCG
This sequence comes from Streptomyces sp. A0592, assembly GCF_004795115.1. Classification (NCBI taxonomy): domain Bacteria; kingdom Bacillati; phylum Actinomycetota; class Actinomycetes; order Kitasatosporales; family Streptomycetaceae; genus Streptomyces; species Streptomyces sp. A0592. The sequence continues at coordinate 231,621 of NZ_SSBM01000010.1, read as the reverse complement.
ACACTGCGCCGGCTGGCGGCCGAGGGGCGGCCCGCGAAGTTCTTCTACACCGTGCCCACCTTCCAGAACCCCACCGGCGCCACCCTCCCGGCGGGCCGCCGCGCACGGATCCTGGAGGTCTGCCGCAGCGCCGGGGTCGTGGTGGTGGAGGACAACCCGTACGGCCTGCTGCACTACGACGGCGCGCCGTCGCGGGCCCTGTGCGCCGACGACCCCGAGCGGGTGGTCTACCTCGGGTCCTTCTCCAAGACGCTGGCGCCGGGCCTGCGGGTGGGCTGGGTCCACGCGCCCGCCACCCTCACCCGCAAGCTGGTGCTCGCCGCCGAGAGCGCGATGCTCTCCCACTCGGCGCTCGCCCAGCTGACGGTGGACCGCTACCTGCGCACCCAGCCCTGGCAGGACCGCCTCGCCGGCTTCCGCGCGGGCTACCGCGCCCGGCGCGACGCCATGCTGCGCGCCCTCTCCGCCTCGATGCCCGCCGGAGTGTCGTGGACCGTGCCCGACGGCGGCTTCTTCATCTGGATGACGCTCCCCGAGGGCCTGGACTCCCGGGAACTGCTGCCCCACGCGCTGGCGGCGGGGGTCGCGTTCGTCCCCGGCACCGGCTTCTACGCGGACGGCCGGGGCGCCCGGCACCTGCGGCTCTCCTTCTCCTACCCGTCGGCGGAGCAGATCGACGAGGGCGTCCGCCGACTGGCCGCGGTGATCACCGGGCGTCTGGAAGCACGGAGACGGCAGTGAGACGTCCGGCAGCCACCCATACCTACGACGAGGACATGACCATGAGGCACTACCCCACCGACCTGCTGCTGGCCGTCGAACACGTCGAGCGCGCGCTCACGTCCGGCGCCCTCGCCACGCTCGACGCAGGGCTGCGGCAGGCCGGCGTCGCCGACCCGCTGCGCCGCTTCGACAGCAGGCGGCTCTTCGAAGGGCTGGACCGGCTGCTCGGCGGGGTCTGCCAGTACCCGTGGCAGCCGCTGACCGACAGCGACGACGTCCTGGAGCTGAGCCCGGTGGGCACCGTCGTGCTCGACGACCGGCTGGCCGAGGCGACCCTGCGCGGCCTGCTGCTCGCGTGGGCCCTGGGCAACCGGGTGATCCTGCGCTCGGCACGGCCGCAGCTGTGGGAGCAGGTCATGGCGGCGCTGCGCGGGGCCGGCGTTCCGCTGCCGGCGGGACAGGTGACCGGACCGGGCGCCGCCGCGCCCGGGGACCCGCTGGAGGTGCCGGCGCTCCCGCCCGGCGCGGACCTCGCCGTGGACTGCCGGGCCGCCTGGACGCAGGGGCTGTTCCGGCTCCGGCACCTGCCGGGCGTCTCCCTGGACCGGGCCCGCAGCGACGACCGCGACGAGCGCACGGGCCGGCTGGCGGCGCGCCTGCGCTACCTGGTCGCGCGCGCCCGGCGCACCCCGTACTACCGGGAGCTGCCCGACCCGAGCGGGGACGGCGACCTCACCCGGCTCCCCGTCCTGGAGAAGGCCGCCCTGGAGGCGCACTCGCTGCCCGCGAGCCGCGACCTGAGCAGCGGGGACCCCGCCACGGGCGAAGTGCTGCGCTCGGGCGCCACCAGCGGCGAGCCGCGCTACATCGTCTACTCGCGCACCGACTGGGAGAACATGGTCCGCGAGGCCGTTCCCGTGCTGTACGCGTTGGGACTCGAACCGGGCGACCGCATCGTCAACACGCTGTTCGGCGGCGGCATGTACGGCGGGCTGACCACGACGTTCAGCGAGCTGTCCCGGATGCCCGTGGAGTCGTACGCGACCGCGCAGTTCGTGACCGTCGACGATCTGCTGATGCTCACCGGGAGCTTCGACGCCAACGTCGTCCTCGGGATGCCCGCCCTCATCCTGCCGCTGCTGCGCGACGCCAAGAAGCGCCGCCCCGAGCTGCGCGTCGAGAAGGTGATCTACGGCGGCACCCCGATGACCGAGACCGACAAGACCTGGCTGCGCCAGGAGCTGGGGGCCCGTGTGGTCTCCAGCATCCTCGCCGCGAACGACGGTGCGCAGCTCGGCTACCAGTGCGGGTTCCTCGGCGGGACCGTCCACCACGTCAACGACGACTACAACCTCATCGAGGTCGTGGACGGGGCCGGCCGGCCGGTCGCGGAGGGCGCCGCGGGCGAGCTGCTGGTCACGGGCCTGCAGAAGTTCGAGGGCCCGCTGATCCGGTACCGCATCGGCGACATGGGCCGCACCTACGAGCACAGCTGCGACTGCGGGGTGTCGGGCCGGGTGCTGGAATACCTGGGCCGCTCCGACGGTTTGGTCCGCTTCAAGGGCGAAACGGTGCTGTACGGCGAGGTCTTCGACGCCCTCGCCCCCTTCGGTGTCTCGCAGCTCCAGATCGAGGTGGCCACCGAGGGCAGCCGGGAGATCCTGACGCTGCGCACCGAGTCCCCCTGCCCGCCGGACCCGGAAGCCGTACGGGAGCTGCTGGTCGAGGAGTTCGCGGTGCTGGGCGGCTACCAGGACTTCGACGCCGCGCTGGACGCGTACGAGCTCAGGATCGACTGCCTCGCGGAGGGCGGGCTGCCGCGCAACACGGTCAGCGGCAAGGTCAAGAACGTCATCGACCGCCGGCTGGAAGGGGTGCGGTGATGCTCAGGAACGACCGGGTCGCGCGCACCATGCTGGGCGTGATCACCCTCTCCAGCGTCGGTGTCGGCATCCACACGCTCGCCATGGGGCAGCTGCTGTACAGCCGTACCGGCAGCCCGGCCGCCTTCGCGTTCGTGCTGACCCTCCAGGGCGTGGCGGCCCTGTGCGTCCTGCCGGTGTGCGGTCCGCTGGTCGACGCCCTCGACTCCAAGCGGGTGTACGCGCTCTGCGGGCTGGGCCGGGCGGGCACCGTCGCGCTGATCGTCGGCGTCGCGGCCCTGATGCCGGGCACCGGCGCGGTGCCCTGGATCGTGGCGGCGTCGGCGCTGCTGGCCGTCTTCGACAACGTCGAGCGGTCGGCGCTGTTCAAGCTGACCGCGCACCACGTGGATCCGGACCACGCCACCCGCTTCAACAGCATGATCGGTGTGGCCTTCCAGGCCGGGGCGCTGAGCGGGATGGCCCTCCTCGGCCTGATCCTGACCTGGGGCACCGCCGAGCAGGCCCTGACGATCGACGTGCTGATGTCGCTGTGCTGCGCCCTCGCGGTCAGCCGGATGCGTCTGACGGCGGACGAGGGCAATCCGCCCGTCTCCGCGCGCCGGCTGGGCCGGGCCGTGGCGGGCACCGTGGGCGAGTGGCGACGGATGCTGGTCCGCCACCGGGACGACCGGACCGTCTTCCTCATGATCGTGCTGTGCGGCGGGGACTTCGTCTTCGCCCAGGGCCTGAGCACCCTGGTCATCCCCCTGACTGCCGAGTTCCACGGGGGCCGGGGATGGTACGTGGCGGCGCTGGAGGCCACCTTCGCCGCCGGAATGATCGGCGCCTCGTTCCTGACCCGGTACCTCGTCTCGCAGCGCCTGCTGCCCGTGTGGCTGCTCGGCCAGGGCGCGGCGGCCGCCATGCTGGCGCTGAGCGGGTCGGGCGCGGTCCACTTCGCCGCCTTCTTCCTGGCGGGATTCGCCAACCTCAACAGCCTCACCTGGCTGTTGACATCGCTCCAGCAGTACGCGGCCGAGGGTGACAAGGCCAAGATGGCGTCACTGCGGCTGCTCGCCATCGGCCTGGGGACGGCGGCTCTCATGCCGGTCGTGGGCCACTTCGCCGCTGGCTCGCTCGGCGCCGGGTTCTGGAGCGTGGCGGCGACCATGGCGCTCTTCGCGCTGGGCGGCCTGGTGGTGGCGCGCCGCCACCGGCCCCGGAAGACTGCCGCAACGGGGGCGGGACCCGTACGGGGGGAGGCCCGGCCCCCGACTGCGGTCGCGGTGGGCTGACCCGTCCGCCGCGCCGGCAGGCCCAGGTCACCGACCTGGGCCTGCCGCGTTCGTCGCCCCGCGTGGTGGGGGCCGGAACGGCCCCGGCCTCTGCCATGGTTGACGTGCGCTGACGCAGGACCGCGACGACCGGGAGACAGGCATGACGATCAAGGACATCGGGCCGGAACCTCAGAGCTTCGACCTGGAGGGGGCGACGGTCGAGAACACGGACTACCGCGCGGTCGCCTGGTCCGGGAAGTACCTGCAGCTCACCCTGATGTCGATCCCGGTGGGTGAGGACATCGGCCTGGAGGCGCACCCGGAGACCGACCAGTTCCTACGCCTCGACGCGGGCCGGGGCCGGGTCCAGATGGGCAGCGCGAAGGACCGACTCGACTTCGACCGGGAGGTCGAGGACGGCTGGGCGGTCCTCGTACCCGCCGGCACCTGGCACAACGTCACCAACATCGGTGACGTGCCCCTGCAGTTGTACGCCGTGTACGCGCCGGTCCACCACGCGTCGGGCAAGATCCACCAGGCGGCCGCAGACGCGGCGCGCGACGAGGACTCCGGCAACGACGAGCCGCCGAGCTGGTCGGTCCAGCCCACCCGGCAGCCGTCGGACGAGCACGCCTGACCGCCGACTCCGCGTCAGGAGGCCCGCATCCCCCTCGGCGATACTGCCAGGGACAACGCAGCAGGCCACACCTGCGAGACACGGGGGACACACCACTTGAGCACGGCCATGCCCGGACCCGTACCGGCCCCATCGTCCGCTCCCGGCGGCCCGCCCCACCCGGGCCCGCCCCACCCGGGCCCGCCCCACCCGGGCCGGCGCCGCACGGTCCGTGCGGCCGACGCACTCGTCACCGCCGCGGCCGCCCTGGAACTGCTCACCCTCCACGACCAGCTCGACACCACCTCCGCGCTGGTGTGCCCGCCGGCGCTGCTCGCCCTCCTGCTGCGGCGCAGGTTCCCCGTGACGGTTCTGCTGGCCACCCTTCCGTCCATGGCCACCGGCCATCTCTGGCTGGCCCCCATGATCGCCATGTTCACGGTGGCATCCGCCGTCCCCCGCCGCCGCGTGGTCCTGGGCGCCGGGCTGGCCCTCTTCGGGTCGACCATGTGGTCCGGCAACACCGGCGACGCCTCGCCGATGGCGTGGGCCGACCACCTGTTCGTCCTCCAGGTGTCCCTCATGTTCAGTGTCGGCCCCACCGGCCTGGGCCTTTTGGCCCGTACCCGGTCCGAGCTGCGCGCCCGCCTCGCCGACCTTTCCGCGTCACAGGCGCACGGCCGCCGCCTGGAGGCCGAGCGGGCCGTCGCCCAAGAGCGCACGCGCATGGCCCGCGAGATGCACGACACCGTCTCGTACCAGCTCGGGATCATCGCCGCCCAGGCCGGAGCCCTGTGGAGCACCGCGCCCGACGACACGGTCCGCGAGGACGCCGAGACGATACGCCGCCACAGCGCCGACGCCCTGACGGAACTCCGCGACATCGTCGGAGTCCTGCGCCACGCCGCGGGCCGGGCCGACGACGGCGACCCCGCCCGCCTGGCCAACCTGCGCACGCTGGTCCGGGACGCCCGCCTGGGCGCGGTCCTCCACCTCGACCTCGGCCTCCCCGACGGCCGCAGCTGCCTCCCGGCCGTCGAGCGGGCCGCCTACCGCACCGTCCAGGAGGCGCTCACCAACGTCCGCAAGTACGCCCCCGGCGCCCCCATCGACGTCACCGTGGGCCCGTCCGCCACGGGCGCCACCCTCGTCGTCGAGATCCGCAACGGCCCCGGGCCGGAGGCCATGCCCGCCGGCCCCGCCACCGGTACGCCCACCGGCGGCTTCGGCCTGACCGGCCTGAGCGAGCGCATCGCCCTGGTCGACGGCACCTTCCGGGCGGGCGCCACCCCGGAGGGCGGCTTCGTCGTCCGTGCCGAACTGCCGCTGGCTCAGTGCACCTGGGCCCAGGGGGAGTCGGGGTCCAGCTCGTACACCGACACGTGCCGCAGGCTGGACGAGGTGTACGGGGTCCCCGCCCAGTCCTCCGCGCGCTCCACCAGCCGCAGCCCGGACAGCTCGGCCAGCAGGTCGATCTCGAAGGGGAAGGCATAGCGCAGCAGGTGCTCGCGGGTTTCCGGTGCGCCGCCGTCGATGATCGTGTGGGTCGACAGCATGAGCTGCTGGGAGCGGTCCACGGACAGCGTGTCCAGCATGACCGACCGCTCGTCGAGGTGGCGCATCGAGTGGTCCGGTTTCTCCATGTGGTGGTAGGGCGCCGGGTCGAACGCCTCCAGCACGAACCGGCCGCCGGGCGCCAGCTGCTCCCGCACCCGGCGCAGACAGCCGAGCTGCTGCTCCTTGGTGATCGCCACGAAGAACGTGTTCAGCACCAGCGTCACGGTGTCGAAGGTGCGCCCCGTGCCCTCTTCCGTGAAATCGCCGGTCTGCGTGGTCACCAGGCCTTCCGGGTCCCGGGCGCGCAGCTCGGCGAGCATGGGTTCGGAGCCGTCGATGCCGTGCACGGTGAATCCGAGCCCGGCCAGCGGGACGGCGATCCGGCCGGTGCCGACGCCGAGTTCGAGCACGCTGCCGCCGGGCGGGGTGAGCGAAGCGACGAATGCGACGGCCTGCTCCGTGTCGTGGCCGATCGGGTACATGCGGTCGTACACGCTCGCCAGCTTCTGGTCGTACAGCGCGTTGCCGAGGGTCATGCGGGGTGTCACTCCAAACGGGGTGCCATGAGGCACGGTCGGGACAAGGGGTGTTCGGGACAGTGGAGTTAGGGCCCCGCCCCGCCGCCGTCCGGCCTCGGCCCGGTGGACCTCGGCCGTGCCTCAGCGGGTGCCGGCCAGGGTCGGCGGGCGGGGCCGGACCGGAGCGGACGCGGCGCGGTGGGCGACCACGGCGGCCTGCACGCGGTTGGCCAGGCCCAGCTTGGCCAGGATGGCGCTGACGTGCTCTTTGGTCGTGGACGCGCTCAGCAGGAGCCGGCGCCCGATGTCGGCGTTGGTCAGGCCTTCCGCCAGCAGGTCCAACACCTGGTGCTCCCGGTCGGTGAGCGAGTCCAGGCGGGTGTCCGGGCGGTCCGGCCCGTGGTGGTCCGGACCGCTGCCGAGGTAGCCGTCCACCACGATGCGGGCCGCCTGCGGGGACAGCACCGTTCCGCCGGAGTCCAGCACCCTTACGGCGTGCACGAGTTCCTGCGGTGTCGCGTCCTTGAGCAGGAAGCCCTTGGCCCCGGAGCTCAGCGCGGCCGCGATGTCCTCGTCGGCCAGGAACGTCGTCAGGATGGCCACGGCCGGCGGATGCGTCAGGGCGCCGAGGCCGGCCAGGACGGCGAACCCGTTCACCTCCGGCATGCGCAGGTCGAGCAGTACGACATCCGGCCGGTGGGCCTCGATCGCCTCCAGCGCTGCCGGTCCGTCACAGGCGACCGGCACGTCGATGTCCGGTTCGCTCTCCAGAATGCGCTGCATGCACGAGCGCAGCAGGACTTCGTCGTCGACAATCATTACGCGGATCATCACGCCCCCTTAGAGCGGCCACCCCGTTAGGCCGCACCTTGATTCAAGGTATCAACTCGGTAAAGAGAGTTGACGTCCAGGGGTGGACGTGGGGGGAATCCGGGGGACCGCTTGGGAAAGCCGACTCGACCGGTCCGCGCGGGCGTTCAGGACCCCGCGTCGATCGACTCCTTGATGATCGCGACCATCGCGGAATCCCAGGTGAGGACCAGCAGTTCGGCCTTCTCGCCCTCAACGGTGGTGCAGGTCACAGCCGTTCCACCGCGCCCGCCGCCGGTCGCGGCGTCGCACGGTCCGGCCAGCCGCAGCCCCTCCGCGCCGGGCCCGTCCAAGGTCGCTCCGGACCGGAGCAGGGTGATCTTCCCGCGCTGCATCCCGGAGGGCCGGGCGCCCGTACGGTACCGGCAGCGCAGGGTCACCGGCTCACCGCGCCGGAACGCGGCGACGCGGCGCGCGCAGCGGGCCCGGTCGAGGCCCTTGCCCCCTATCCACAGCACCAGGTCCATCAGTGAATGCAGCGCGAGTTCCAGCAGCAGCATGTGAGTGTTCGCTCCTCAACCGGGTTGAATCGTGGACGACTTGTGCGGACTCGGTCCGCCTGCTCGTACGTGCGGGCACGCACGGGGCGGTCACCGGACGCGGGCCGCCGCCCGGTCGCGTACCGCTTCGGCGATGGCCCGTACATCGGCCAGGGCTGCCTCGGGGCCCTCGGTCAGCAGGACCCCCGCACAGCTCAGCGCGATCTCCGTCGCCCCCGCGTCACCGTAACCGGTGATCCGGTCCGCCACCTCCTCAGGTGTCCCGTACGCGAACACACCCCCCTCGACCAGCGCGCCCGCCCCCGCCCAGGGGTCCGACACGTCCACGTCGAGGCCCGCCGACCGCAGCATGGCCGCGTAGTGCTCCCCGCTCAGATGCAGTCCGTGCGCCGCGAACGCCAGCTTCCTGGGGTCACGGCCGGGCCGGCGCACCGCACACGGCACGATCGACGTCACGCCGGGCACCGCCCGCCCGCGGGACGCGGCGCCCCGCGCCAGCGCGGGCACGATCTGCTCCCTCAGATGGGAAGCGGGGGTCAGCAGGGTGATCGCCACGTCGGCGACCTGCCCCGCCGTGTACGCCATGCGCGGGCGCAGCACGCCCACGCCGAGGGACACCTCCGGCCGCGGGCCGGCCGGGTGCGGCCCCGGCAGCGGTCCGCTGTCGAGCCGTGCGTACCGCCCCCGGAAGTCCTCCACCGCCTCGCCGTCCAGCAGCCGCCGCATCACGGTCAGATACTCGGAGACGGCCGTGAGCGGGCTCTCGTACGGCTCCCCGCGCAGTGCCGCCACGAAGTCCGGGTCCCCGGCGCCGATTCCGGCGACCACCGGCCGCCCGGTCAGCAGCGCCAGCGACCGCGCCTGCACGGCCGCGTCCAGGGGATGGCGCAGCGCGGTGAGGGCGACGCTGGTCCCGGGGGAGACCCGGATGCCCCGCCCGGCGAGGTGGGCGAACGCCTGGTGGGTGTCGACGATCAGCGACTGCCCCATGTACAGGCGCTCCAGATCCAGGTCCTGGACCGTCCTGCCGAAGGCGGCCAGCTCGTCGAGGTCGGATGCCATCAACGGATACATCAGGGACAGGGCCGGCGGGGTGCTCGTGGTCATGGGCGTCTTTCGTGGAAGCGGCGGGTGGGGGGCGGGGCGGGTCACACCGGGCTCTGTGCGGGCTCGGTCCCCAGGGGCGTCACATACGCGTCGGCCTGCAGCCGGAAGAGCCGGGCGTACGTTCCGCCGAGCGCCAGGAGGTCCTCGTGGGTGCCCTCCTCGATGAGCGAGCCCCCGTCCATCACGAGGATCTTGTCGGCGATCCGGACGGTCGAGAACCGGTGCGAGACCACCAGGGACGTGGCCCGGGAGCAGATGGTGCGCAGGCGGCCGAAGATGTCGGCCTCCGCCTCCGGGTCGATCGCGGCGGTCGGCTCGTCCAGGATCGCGATCGGCGCGTCCCGCAGGAACGCCCGCGCCAGGGCGATCTTCTGCCACTGCCCGCCGGAGAGCTGGTGGCCGCCCTCGAAGTGCCGGCCCAGCACGGTGTCGTAGGCGGCGTCGAGCCGTTCGACGAACGGTGCGGCACCGCTCGCGCCGGCGGCCGCGCGAATGCGGTCGGTGTCGTCGAGCTGCGCGACGCGCCCGAAGCCGATGTTGTGGCGGACCGGCATCTCGTAGCGGATGAAGTCCTGGAAGACGACGCCGATGTTCCGCTGGAGGTCGGCCGTTTCGTACTCCTCGATGGGCACACCGTCGATGAGGATGCGGCCCGCGGTGGGCTCGTAGAGCCGGGTCAGCAGCTTGACGATCGTGCTCTTGCCGGCGCCGTTCGCGCCGACGAGCGCGCAGCAGGTGCCGGCGGGTATGAAGCAGCTGAAGCGGTTCAGGGCGACGGTCTCGGTACCCGGGTAGTGGAAGGTCACGTCCTGGAACTCGATGCCGTGGGTGAGGCGGGACGGGAAGGGCCGGGTGCCGCCCGTGATGCGCTCCTCCGGCAGGGACAGGTAGTCGAAGAGGTTCCCGGTGAAGAGGGTGTTCTGGTACAGGGTGGCCACGCCGAGCAGCAGCCCGGTGGCCGCCACGTGCACGGCGCCGAGAGCCTGCAGGTACCCGGCCAGCTCGCCGAGGCGCCCCGTCGAGACGGTCGAGTGGAGCGCGAAGACCAGCGCTCCGGCCGAGCCGGCCACGCTGACCAGTCCCAGTACCGCCGACCAGCCGTGGCGCCGGCGCGCCAGCCCCCGGTCCACGCGGAAGAACTCCTGGACCAGCGCCCGGTAGCGGTCCACCAGGTAGGGGCCGAGCTGGTACAGCTTGACCTCCTTGTAGGACGAGTCCGTCGTCGTCAGGTCCTGGTAGTAGAAGGCACGGCGGCGGTCCTGGGCCCGGTGGTACTCGACGGCGTAGGCCTCCTTGCTGAACACGATGTGGGCGGCGAGCGCGGGCACCGGGGCGAGCAGGATGAGGACCGCGAGCCAGGCGTTCCAGGAGAACAGCACCGAGCTGACCATCACGAGCGACGCCAGCGAGGTGAGCGTGCGCAGCATCTCCTCGAAGACCTCGAAGGCGGTGCCGCCGCCGCTCTCGCGCAGGGCGCGCTGCAGCCGGTCGTACGCCTCGGGGTCCTCGTAGGAGCTGAGGTCCATGCGGGTGCCCTTGACCATGACCTGCTCGCCGATCTTGGCGCTGAACTCCAGCTGCAGCAGGGAGTTCAGGTACTGCGCCACCGACGACAGGACGTGCTCGGCGACCGCCACCGCGACCATCCCGGCGGCCGCCCGGGTGAGCCGGTCCCCCGCCCCGGGAACGCCCTCGACGGCGTCGGCGACGGCCTGCACCGCGTCGGCGGTGAGCCAGATTCCGGCGGCGGGAACGGCGCTGGTCAGCAGGGTGAGCACAGCCAGGGCAGTCACCCGCAGGGGGCTGAGCCCCCAGAACGAGCGCAGCACCAGCCACCAGTAGCCCAGGTCCCGGGAGAGCAGCCGGGGCGCCCGCGACGCGGCACCCCCGTCCCCGTCCCGGTCCTGGTCCTGGACCCCGGTCGTCGTGGATCCACCGTTCACTGGGGCCTCCCCCGCAGGCAGTTCAGGACGTGCGCCCACACCAGGTAGCAGCGGTTCTCGGCGGGCCGGTCGATCGGCAGCAGGCGGTTCACCTGCATGTGCGCCAGGCTGGCCAGGATCGCGTCCCGCGTGCCCCACAGCGTCCCGGCGGCCTCCGCCTCGGCGACGGCCGCGGCGGCGCGGCGTACGGCCGCGGCCTGCGCGTCGAGGACGGCGGCCAGCCGCTCGTGGTGGGCGCGGCCGAGCGGGTGCGGGCGGCGTTCCCAGGGCTGGAGCAGCTCGCACAGGTAGTCGCGGTCCTTCCGGTACCGCTCGCGGGCCTCCGCGTCCTGCGCCGGCCGGGGCATGGCGTCCAGCCGCTCGCGGATACCGAGCCCCCACTGCGCGTACAGCGCGTCCACGGCGGCGATGGCGACGGCCTCGGGCTCCAGGCCGGGCTCCTTGTCCCAGACCAGGCGCAGCAGCCGGCAGGAGACGGCCGAGTTCGCGGCGAAGAGTTCTTCGAGGTGGTCGTACACGGCCGGGCCGCCGTAGCGGCTGATCTCCGGGTGGTACGTGGCCACTTCGAAGCGCTCGGCGAGGCCGCGCCGTACGAGCCCCTCGCCCCAGGCGAACAGCGCGGGCAGCGCCGGACCGGGCGCCGTACGGGTCCGGATGCGCAGGTGGGCGTCGGGATCGGCGTACCGGATGTAGAACCACCGGTCGGGTTCGGCGTCCGCGTCACGCATCTGTTCCACCAGGGAGGGGAGTTCGGTGGCGGCGATCTCGTCGTGGAGTTCCCGGGCCGCGTACAGCTTCAGGTACGACCATGCGGAGCCGGGCAGATGGGCGGGGTGCGCCGAGGGCGCGGCCTTGCGCCGGATCTGCTCCGCGGTGCTGCGCGCACGGTCCTGCGGCGGCGCCTCTCCCGGGGATGCGATGAGCGGGACCACGACCTCGGAGAGGTGGCCGCGCCCCGAGCCGTCCCTCAGCCACGCCGCGTCGGGGCCGGGCAGGGCCTCCTGGAGGGTGACCCGGCCGGTGGCGGTGCGCAGGTCGGCGAGGAGTTCCTCGACGCAGACCGGGTGTTCGAGGTCGAGGAGCAGCCGGTTGTCGTCGTCGGCGAGGTAGACGTGGCGGGGCACCCCCCAGGAACGGCGCCAGCGGTCCACGTCGTCCGCCGAGCGCGGCGCGGGGACCGGCCCCGCCGTCGCGGGGGACGACTGCGCCGCACCGGCCGGGTACAGGTTCCACTCGGCGGGGCGCACGACGACCCGGCCGCGCACGACGCGCGGCAGGTGCGGGGCGCCCTCCACGGGGCCCCAGCCGAAGCCGGAGGGGGTGGCGTACCGGCTGCGGGAGACCTCCAGGAGGAAGCGGCAGACGTTGGGTGCGCCGTACGGGCTGAGCATGTGGTTCTGGACCACGACCAGTTCGCGCCCGAGCCGGGCCGAGTAGAGGCGCAGGCCCTCGTCGGTGGCGCCCACGTGGATGTCGGCGAGGCCGATGACGTGGTCGGGAGCGGCCGTGGGCGCGACGTTGAGGGGGATCTCGTAGGCGTGGACCGCGGGCCGGATCGCCACGTTCGCGCCGCGGCCGTTGGCGGGCAGGTACGCCAGCTCGGCGACGACGACGTCCGGCTCCAGGGCCTCGCGGGCGCGGGCGTAGGCGCGTAGGCGGTCGGTGGCGTCCGCTCCGAGGAGGTGGAAGAACCGGCCGAAGGTACGGCCGCCCTCGCCGAGGCCGTCGCTGTTGAGGACGGCCCGCCAGTCGCCCCGGTCGATGGCCTCGGGGCTGTCGGCGGCGATCTGGACGTACGCGTCGATGCCCGGGCAGGCGGGGCGGCCGGGATGGCCGGCCTCCTGGCCCTGCGGGGGCAGCAGCCTGCTGAGCACCTCGTCGGTCAGCTCGACCTCGTCGCTGCCGCGGCGCCACGCTTCGGCGGCGAGGGCGACGAGCGCCCGGCTCGTGTGCGGATCGTCCTCCGCACCGTGCTGGTTCATGACCATGGCGCGCGGCGGCGTGAGGTAGCCGTTGGGGGCGTCCAGGCCGCGTTCGGCGCCGAGCAGGTCGAGGACCGGGACGAGGGCGTCGGTGCCGTACCGCTCCATGAAGGCCAGGTGGTAGGCGGCGAGGTGGTCGTAGCCGCCGGGTGCGGCACGGCCCAGCCGGGCCAGGCAGCCGACGGCTTCGGCGACCTCGGCCGCGACCCGGCGGTTCAGGGCGCCCTCGGTGAGGTCGAGGGCGGAGTCGACCTGCAGGGGCTGGGCCTTGTGGCCGGGGACGAGGGCGCGCTGGGCGGTGCGCAGCCGCTGCAGGGCGGCGGTGTCGCCGTACGGGGCCCGGCCGGTCAGGTCGACGATCTCCCGGAGTGCGGCCACCGCGGGGTGGTCGGCGCCGGCGGCGGTGAGGCGGTCCAGAACGTATGCCTCGGGGCGCGGTTCGGTGACGGGCGGTCGCAGGTCGGTGACGAGCAGCCCCAGTCCGAGCAGTTCGCCGACGAACGCGCTGATCCGCTCGCGGCCGGCCTCGGGGAAGGCCGAGACCAGCTCCGTGACCAGGGCGGCGTAGGGGACGGGGGCGGCGGGCGGGGCGAGGCTTCGGATCCGGTCGACGGGAGCGGTGTGGCGAATGCGCACCGCCCGGCGGTCGGAGGGGTCGCCGTGCACTCCGGAGGAGGGCAGGACGAGCCGGTCGCCCACCCGGTGGGCCATGGCGTTCATGGAGACACCGAGCCGGTTCAGGACCTCCGGGTCAGCCTCCAGGTGTTGGACCAGGGCGAGCAGCCAGGCCATGTCGGTCCGCACGTGCGCGTCGCCGAGAGCGGTGGCGCCGAGGCGGGCGGTGGTGGTGTCGCCGAACGTGCCCAGGGCGACACCGGAGAAGGCGCCGAAGGGGGTGGGACGGGTGCTCATCCGGGTGAGGTAGCGCAGGGCGCGCGAGTGGACCCGCCGGGCCTCCTTGCCGCCGGTGTCCGCGCCTGCGCCGCGGCCGGACCCGTCGAGTTTCGCCAGTCCGTCGAGCAGCCCGCTTCCGGCGGCGACGAGCCCGTGCCGGACGCGGGGGTCGTCGGTGAGGGCGCTCAGCCGGCCGCGGGTGCGGTCGCGGTCGCCGCCGTCGAGGGCGTCCCGCCAGACGTCGACGGGCAGAGCCGGTGCGCGCAGGAGGTGGAAGTCGAGTGCGTGGTACTGCAGCATGGGCGGGTCGGGTCCTTGTGGGTCGCGGTCACGGCCGGTTCAACGCACGGTCGGTCACTGGGGGAGCAGCACGCTCCACCAGCCGGGCCGGTGGCCGGTGGCGAGGGCGCGGAGGGTGAGCGCGACGCCGGCGGCGCCGGTGAGGAGGCCGGGGTTGTCGACGATGTGCCCGGTGGTCTCGTGGTCGCGGTAGAGGAGCGGCAGGTCGGGGTCGGCGGAGTCCACCAGCCGGCGGGCGAGGTCCGGGAGGGCGCGGGCAGCCCCGCCGCTTCCGTGGGCGGCGAATTCGTGGGCCAGTACCGCCAGGCCGGCGAGGCCGTGGCACACGGTCGGCGACCGCGGCACGTCCCCGGCGAAGACCCGGTCGAGCAACCCGTCCAGCGCGGCGAACGCCTGTTCCTCCAGGCCCCGGTCGCCGGTCGCCCGGGACACGGCCAGCAGCCCGGCGGCGACGCCCCCGGTGCCGTGGCACCAGGCGGGTGCGGCTTCGCCGTCGTCGGTCGGTACGGTCCGGGTCCACCGCAGACCGCGTCCGCCGCCGCTGCCGGCGTCCAGCAGCCACGTGGCCAGCTCGTCCAGGGCGGCGCGCTGCCCCGGCACCCGGCGGCCTCGGCGCCAGGCGGTGGCGAGGGCGGCGGTGATCCCGGCGGCGCCGTGGGACATGCCGGTGTCGAGTCGGCCGTCCACGGCCCAGTGCCCGTCGGTGGCGACCCACACGAGGTGGCGCAGGCACCGGTCGAGGGCCTCTTCGACGACCGGCGTCACGGGTGAGGCGGAACACAGCTGGACGGCGATCCCGGCGGCTCCGTACACCAGGTCGTAGTGGTGATCGGCGACGGCGCCGGGCAGCCTGGGCCAGTCGGTGGCGATCACCTGCCGGGCGAGCTGGTCGTGCAGCCTGCCGAGACTGGGAAGAAAGCGCGGCTCGTCGCGGGCAACGTCCTGCAGGGCGAATGCGAGCCCGGCGGTCCCGTCGAACAGGCCGGGATGTTCCATCGGGATTTCCCGGGTGGCGGAAAAAGCGGCCCGCACGAATGCGGAGGCGCGATCGAATTCCTTTTTCCCCGTGCCGGATCCGTTCGCCGCCGCGCTGCGGGCGGCCTGCAGGTGCAGGAGGGCGAGCCCTGCGTGCCCCTCGCTGAGGGAGGCGTCGGCCCAGAAGGACATGTCGGTCTGCCGGGCGGCGCGCACGGCCGCGGCGGCGGCGAGCGCCGGTGTGTGCAGACGCTCCCCGATCAGGTCGGCCACGGCGCCGGCGCGCGCGGCGAGGGCGGCCGGAAGAACTGCTACGTCGGACATGTACGGCCCAGGTTTCGGGGTCGGCCCCCGTCCGACTGCGGACGGGGGACCTACCACTCGATGTGAACGGACGGTGTGGTCAGCACTTGCCGTTCGTGCGGACGGCGGCGCAGGCCGCGGTCATCTTGATCGTCTGCTTGATCGTCTGCTTGACGACCGCCTTGCTGACGATGCGCGAGGCGATGCTCGCGGCCGGGGACAGCTGCGTCTCGGCCGGGTCGGCGGAAACGGTCACGCGGGCGTCGATGTGGAACTCGTCCATGGGTACTGCACCTTTCATCTCACACAAGGAGCCACCCCCGTGACGGAACACCGGGAGGCGTTCCGGTGGCGGCCCGGAAATGAAATTACCGACGGGTAGGAGGCGGAGGAACCCGCCGAATTTCCTTTTCTTTCCCGGCCGTTCGGCGGGGAGGGGTCCGCCGGTCCGCGGGTCAGCGCGACTGGAGGGCGTCCAGCCCCACGGCCATGCACACGGCGAGGACCCGGTCGAGGGAGGGATCCTGGACGCGGATGACGTAGCGGTCCCGGATGCCCCACTTCCGTTCGACGGACAGGACGGGCCGTCCCTCCCGCACGAAGTCGAAGTGGTAGACGAACGGCACGGGCGGTACGGGGATCACCGGGACGACGAGGTCGAGGACCTCCCACCCGCGCCGGGCGAGGGCGACACCGAGACGCCGCTCCTTGCCGACCGCGGCAGCCTCGTCCCCCTGGGTCAGGTGCCAGGTGGACCGTATGAGAGAGGCTTTGAAGTCTTTGCGGAAGGCCCCGACCACCTCGCCGTCGGGCCCGGTGACGTCGTACGAGGCCCCGAGGTCGACGGCCTGCCGCGCCTTGAACCCCCCGAGCTTCCGGGTCCGGTCCTCACCGTTCCAGAGGGTCAGTTCCTCCTTGAACGCGAGCCGTTTCTGCTCGGCGAACGCGAGGACCTCCGCCCCGTCCGGCGCCGTGACCACGTATCGGTTGACCAGCGGGGTGATCTTCTGCGTCATCAGGTACTCGCTCAACTGCTCCATACGGGAACACTAGGCAGCCCTGTGATCCCCCCTCCTACACCTGAGGGGGGATTGCGAGGCCCCGCACCCCTGCCGATCGGCGGGTCCGACCCCCCACTCGGGGCATGCTCACCCGGCGCCATCGGCGGAGCCGAAGAGGTCTGGGGGCTCACAGCCGCCCGCTGCTCCTCGCAGGAAGGCAGGTCCGGTGCCCAGCCCGCCGGTCGTGCGACGGTAGCCGCGTCCTGCCGGCTGCTGAAGGCGATCATGGGGACGGCCGCGGACGACGGGCTGATCCGTCGCCACCCGTGCCGCATCCGGGGTGCGGGCAGTGAGCGGGCCGAGGAGCTGATGGTCTCCTGCTGGGCCCACGGGCCGACGCACCCGGAGGAGCCGGCGGCTCTGCGCCGGACCTCGGTCACCCTCGATCCCGCGCGGGACGGATCGACGGGACCGCCCCGGGAGCTGAACACCGGCCGCCGGGTCGAGCGCGACACCGAGTCGGCGGCGGGCGTCCGCACCGGTCACCTGCCGTCGGCACGCTCGCCTCAGGCCGGCGCCGGCGGGTCGGACGATTCGGCGGCGCGGCGGTATTCCGCGTTGATGCGCTGGGCTTCCTCGAGCTGGTCCTCGAGGATGATGATGCGGCAGGCGGCCTCGATGGGGGTGCCCTGGTCGACGAGTTCCCGGGCCCGGGCCGCGATGCGCAGCTGGTAGCGGGAGTAGCGGCGATGTCCGCCCGCCGAGCGCAGCGGCGTGATGAGGCGGGCTTCGCCGATCGCGCGGAGGAAGCCCTGGGTGGTGCCGAGCATTTCGGCGGCCCGGCCCATCGTGTAGGCGGGGTAATCGTCGTCGTCGAGACGGCCGAACGAATCGTCTGCTGTCATTGAACCTCTCTCATGGAACGCGTGGAGGGGCCCTGGTGCCTATAGCACCAGGGCCCCGAAGGAACTACTACACCATCTGCCGGCCTCAGTCCTGCGCCGGCCTTCTGTTTCCGCCGACCCGGCCACAATGCTGCCGGGAATACGGGGATCGCGGTTGCTTGACCGGAGACCACCTCGCTATCGATGTCCTGCGGTACCCGGGCTCAGGCTTCAGCCCGGGCGATCCCTGATGGTGCTGCACTCCTCCGTTCTTCCCTCGGTGATCAACTGCTTCACTGCTGTACTGCTTGCACTGCTGGTGGCCCGTGTCGGCGCCACCCTCCGGCAGCCAGCCCCGTTGCCCGTCCTGCATCTGCTCCGGCTTGGAACCCCACTGCCGAACCTCCCGGTGCGCGCGCCCGCAGCCGACGCCTTCACCGAGGTACTGCTCCCTACTCCGCTGCTGGGTACTGCTCAAGGCGGCCCCTGATCACTGCGGGCCACCCGGTCCGGTCGTCAGCCCCGTCACCGTCCTGCACAAACCTGGCTTCGAAACTCCACCACCGGACCGTCCTGCGTACTGCAACTGCGGATACCGCTGCCCGGCAGTTCGTCTCTGCCGGGCCCACTGTCTCTCTGGGCTACGAGAGAAACCATAACCACGACGCATCCCAATGTCTACTCCGGCTGGCATAGATTTTCGCGTGGCGGGCGGTGAGGTAATCGGCTCCGGGTACGCAGCAGGGCCCGACCGGCAGGTGCAGGTCGGGCCCTCGTGGCTGTGTACGGGTCGGCTCGCGCCGAGCCCGTCGATCGAACGGTCAGACGCTCAGGGGATGCCCGAGCATGTGGGATGCCTTCTGGAGCGGGCTGAGGCCGCGCGTGGGGTCCGTGGCCGTGGGCAGGCCGCGGCAGGTGAACCCGAGCTGGGTCATGGCCCGGACGACTTCACCGGCGCTGAAGTCACGGCGGTCCTGGCGGGTGATCACCTGGCCGACCTGTTTGACGGGGTAGGTGCGGCGCCCGATGATCACGGACACACCGGCGGTCTGCTCGGGCTTGATGCCCTTCATCGCTTCCAGGACACCGCTTTTGGTCAGGTCGAACGGGAAGCGGGCGATGACGCAGCGCATGATGCCTCACAGGGAGAAGGGGTGAATGGTCCGACCGCGCGGTGAGGCCGTTCAGCGGGCAAGGGCGAGGACGCCGAGAGCGGCGCCCTGGTCATCGACGACGGGCAGGGCGTCGAGCCGGCGGTAGCGCATCGCGTGCTCGGCCTCGGTCACCATGGTCAGGGGCGAGGCGAACGGCCCGCGGTCGCCGAGGACGTCACGCAGCCGGACCCGGTCCGTATACGCGTCACCGTCGCGGACGGCGGCGAGCCGGGCCTGGGTGACCAGCCCGGTGCACAGGCCGTCGTTGTCACAGACGAGCAGATGTCCGATGCGGGCACTGGCCATGACGGACAGGGCCACCTCGACCGTCATGTCATCACAGACCTGCGGCCCGGGCGCCACCATGGCGTTCTCCACGGTCGGGGCCGCAGGCCCGGCACCTGCCGAGCGGGGCTGCATCCGGACCAGCGTCACAATGTGCCTCCTGCAGAGATGGGTCAGTCTTCTGATCAAGGGGTGGTCAGGCCGCCGCACCGAGGGACGCATGCCGCCCGCTGCCGCGCCGGGCAGCCGATCCGGGGCTGCGCCGACCGCGTGAGGCCGCGCTGCGCCTGGGCTGCTCGGACACCGGCGCCGTGATGGTCACGGGGACACCGGAAGGGGCCTGGGCCCCGGTGATGCGGTGCAGTGCTGCATCGCCGGAACGGACCTGGGTGGTCTGCGGGACGATGCCGGCGGCGGCCATGAGGCGCGTCATGTCGCGGCGCTGGTTGCTGGTGACCAGGGTGACGACGCTGCCGGACTCGCCCGCGCGGGCGGTCCGCCCGCCACGGTGGAGGTAGTCCTTGTGGTCGGTCGGCGGGTCCACGTTCACGACGAGGTCGAGGTTGTCGACATGGATGCCGCGGGCGGCGACGTTGGTGGCGACCAGGACGGTGACGTGGCCGGTCTTGAACTGGGCCAGGGTGCGGGTCCGCTGCGGCTGGGACTTGCCCCCGTGGAGGGCGGCGGCGCGGACCCCGCTGTTGAGGAGGTCCTGGGTGAGGCGGTCCACGGCGTGCTTGGTGTCCAGGAACATCATCACCCGGCCCTCACGCGCCGCGATCTCCGTCGTCATCCGCTGCTTGTCGGCGCCGTGGACGTGCAGGACGTGGTGTTCCATCGAGGTCACCGCACCCGCCGACGGGTCCACCGAGTGCACGACCGGGTCGGTCAGGTAGCGGCGCACCAGCAGGTCGACGTTGCGGTCCAGGGTGGCGGAGAACAGCATCCGCTGGCCCTCGGGACGTACCTGCTCCAGGAGCGCGGTGACCTGTGGCATGAAGCCCATGTCCGTCATCTGGTCGGCTTCGTCGAGGACGGTGATGGCCACCTGGTTGAGCCGGCAGTCCCCGCGGTCGATCAGGTCCTTGAGCCGTCCCGGCGTGGCGACGACGACCTCGGCCCCGCCGCGCAGCGCGCCGGCCTGCCGCCCGATGGGCATGCCGCCGACGACCGTGGCCAGCCGCAGCTTGACCGAGCGGGCGTAGGGGGTGAGGGCGTCGGTGACCTGCTGGGCCAGCTCACGGGTCGGTACGAGGACCAGCGCGAGCGGCTGACGGGGCTCGGCACGCTGCCCGGCGGTGCGGGCCAGCAGCGCGAGACCGAAGGCGAGGGTCTTGCCGGAGCCGGTGCGTCCGCGGCCGAGGACGTCGCGACCGGCGAGGGTGTTGGGCAGGGTGGCGCCCTGGATCGGGAAGGGTACGGCCACGCCCTGCACGCCGAGGGCGGCCAGCAGTTCGGCCGGCATGTCGAGGTCGCCGAAGGTCTCGACGGAGGGCAGTGCGGGAGTGATGGTCTTCGGCAGGGCGAACTCGCCCTGTACCGCCGAGGGCCGTCGGCCGGAGCCGCCCGAGCGCCGCGAACCGCCCGAGCGGCTGGGCGCGGACGATCCGAAGCGGCTGCCCCGCTCCGTACCGCCGGCAGCGCCGAATACGGGCCCGCCGTTACGGCTGCGGGCGCGGGAGGAACGGGTGTTCGTACGTGTGCGGTTCATTCAGAACCCTCCTTGATACGGCACGTATCAAGGAATTCCCGCAGCGAATACTGGGCGCAGGGAATCGCAAGAACGAACCGAATGGAATGCGAAAGCGAATCTGCCCCGCAGGGATTTCTGTGGGGGGCGAGGTCGCGTCAGTCGGGCGCGGGCGCGGAAAACGACTGGGTGTGGACATCAAGGTCTTGGAACCCTGCATGCTGCGTCCCGCAGGTGGCATCACTGCGGGAAAGACGTGCAGCTGGGGCCCGCACCCCGAGGGATGCGGGCCCCAGCTACGAAATGCGCGTCAGTGTCAGGCGGGAACGATGTTCTCGGCCGTCGGACCCTTCTGGCCCTGCGCGATGTCGAAGGTGACCTTCTGGCCTTCCACCAGCTCGCGGAAGCCTTGGGCGGCGATGTTCGAGAAGTGGGCGAACACGTCCGCGCCGCCACCGTCCTGCTCGATGAAGCCGAATCCCTTGGCTGCGTTGAACCACTTCACGGTGCCAGATGCCATGTTGAATCTCCCTTGGGGCAGTACGCCGGAATCCGTACTGTACGGATACCGTGTCGCCGCGATGATGCCCCGCCGGAAAATAGCCCGGAAATATGAAGCGCGTGAAGGCGGCGCGGAGGCCGACTGGGCGCTTGAAGTTTTTGGGTACCAAAACTGCAACCGGGATCGACAGTAGCACGCCGCAGTGTTTTGTGCGCGTTAATGTGTCCATCGCGTGCGCTGAGGCAAAAACTCTCCCTGCGGGGGCCGTTAAATTCTCTGACCGCGGGGACAGGTATTGATTCCCCCGTGTGCCGCGTTTTTTCGGAATAGGGCGTCCCGTCAGCGGCGATGTGAGCGCCCGATGGTGCGGCCGCCGATCGTCTGCCGGCCGGGAAGGTGACTGACCGGACCCGCCGCGGACCTCGGTCGACCACGGTCGCCTCCGACGAACCGCCCCTCCGGGAAGGCGAATTCGCGCGGCAGGGGTACTGCCGGGGCGCAGGACATCGGGAACGGGACGCCCGATCCGGCATCGGCAGGGCGAGTTGGGCACGCAGAAGAAGGCCCTCGCTGACCTGGGCCTTCTTCGAAGAGCGGATGACGGGAATCGAACCCGCGCCATAAGCTGGGGAATCACCCGGCACTGGCGGTTGGGCACAGCTACTGACCTGTGGAAACAGGCGTGAGAGTGGGTGCTGGGCCGGCATCGCGGTGAGCGCCGACCTCACCGACCCTGGCGCCGTCCAGACGATGGTCGACCTCGTCCGTGCGGAGATCGGCCCCTCCGCCTCGTTCATCACTGGCCAATCCGTCCACGTCGACGGCGGCTGGCTGCACTGAGAGGCCAACAAGCAAGGAGACAGACCGAAATGAAGGAACGAGTCCGTGCCGTCCTCGTCACCGCCGACGACACGATGCTGGTCATTCGCCGCACCAAGCCCGACATCCCCGAGTACTGGGTCCTGCCCGGCGGCGGCGTCGAGCCCGGCGACGCGTCCCGGGAGGCCGCCCTCCACCGGGAGATCCACGAGGAGATCGCCGGGAAGGCCGACATCGTGCGCCTCCTCCACACCATGGAGTCCGACGACGAGCGCCAGCTCTTCTACCTCGCCCGCATCGCGACCTGGTCCTTCGAGGACCGCACCGGTCCGGAGTTCAGCGCCGAGGGCCGCGGCGAATACGCGCTGGAGCAGATCCCGTTGACCGTGGAAGGGCTTGACGGCATCGACCTCAAGCCCGACGAGATCGCCCACGTCCTGCGGGGCGCCATCAGCGCCGGAAGCCTCGGGTGCGAGGCAACGCACTGACTCTTCGGCACTCGACAATCACTGGGGCCGGCACCGAGATGCGCCGGCCCGGTTGGCTGCGCTCCGCGATCTTGGGGTACCCCGAAGGGAAGCGCAGTGAATCCACCTGCACCCCGGCGCCGTCCAGAACCGTGAAGAGCGCTTGAGGGTGGTGCTCGCGGCGTGTCCCCCCTTACGGCAGGTGTCTACGCGGCATGGCCACCGACTGTTTGCCGAGCGAAGACACAACGGCGAAGGCCCAGGTCGCTGACCTGGGCCTTCTTTAAGAGCGGATGACGGGAATCGAACCCGCGCTATAAGCTTGGGAAGCTCATGTTCTACCATTAAACTACATCCGCACAGTGGGCCAGTTGCCTGGATCCCTACCGTTGCACACTCTACCTCATGATCGACCCCCGGTGAATTTGCCGCGGGGTCGTCGTTGTTCGTGGCGTGCACGGGGGCGTGTGGGTGCGGGAGTTGGGGCGTACCGTGTGGTGCGGAGCGGCGGCTGGAGCGGGTGCCGATCATCCCCTAATGTGGCGATTCGTCGCAGTACGGCTCGTTGGGGAAAGGGACTCGATGGAGCACACCGTCGTCCGTTGTGCCGAAGGGCACGTTTTCAGTACCGCCTCCTTCCCGCTGCAGCACCTCGGTGCCGGCCGGATCGGGCCCGGGCGGCTGTTGCGGTGTCCGCGGTGCGCGCGCCTGCGGCAGGCCGTACCCGTCGGCGGTGCGCCCAAGCGCTGAGCACTGAGCGCTGAGCGCACGACGTACGGCCGGGCGCGCGGGCGGTCCCTCTCGATTGGGGGTGGCCCGCGCGCTCTGCGTATCCTCGGGACGTGCTTCTCTCTGACAAAGACATCCGGGCCGAGATCGACAGCGGACGGGTTCGCATCGACCCGTTCGACGAGGCGATGGTGCAGCCCTCCAGCATCGATGTGCGTCTCGACCGGTACTTCCGGGTGTTCGAGAATCACCGCTACGCCCACATCGATCCCGCGGTCGAGCAGCCGGACCTGACGCGGATGGTCGAGCCCGAAGGGGACGAGGCGTTCATCCTGCACCCCGGTGAGTTCGTCCTGGCGTCGACCTACGAGGTCATCTCGCTGCCCGACGACATCGCCTCCCGGCTGGAGGGCAAGTCCAGCCTGGGCCGCCTCGGCCTCGTGACGCACTCGACCGCCGGGTTCATCGACCCCGGCTTCTCGGGTCACGTGACCCTTGAGCTGTCGAACCTGGCCACGCTGCCGATCAAGCTCTGGCCGGGCATGAAGATCGGCCAGCTGTGCATGTTCCGGCTCAGCTCGCCCGCGGAGTTCCCGTACGGCAGCGAACGCTACGGCTCCCGGTACCAGGGGCAGCGCGGGCCGACCGCCTCGCGCTCCTTCCAGAACTTCCACCGCACCCAGGTGAGGCACGACGCATGAGCAACGCAGTACGCGAGAACCTGACCTACGAGGGCTTCGGCGCGGCCGTGCGCGAGCTGGCGCAGACCATCGCCGACGACGGCTACGAGCCCGACATCATCCTGAGCATCGCCCGCGGCGGCGTGTTCGTCGCCGGCGGTCTGGCGTACGCCCTGGACTGCAAGAACATCCACCTGGTGAACGTGGAGTTCTACACCGGCGTCGGCACCACGCTGGAGATGCCGGTCATGCTGGCGCCCGTACCCGAGGCGATCGACTTCACCGACAAGAAGGTCCTGATCGCCGACGACGTCGCCGACACCGGCAAGACGCTGAAGCTGGTGCACGACTTCTGCCTCGGCCACGTCGCCGAGGTGCGCTCCGCCGTCATCTACGAGAAGTCCCACTCCCTCGTGAAGTGCGAGTACGTGTGGAAGAAGACCGACGAGTGGATCAACTTCCCGTGGTCGGTCGAGCCGCCGGTGGTGAAGCGCGAGGGCCAGGTCCTCGACGCCTGACCGTCGCGTTCAGCGGATCGTGCGCGAGGGGCCCCCGGCTGCTGCCGGGGGCCCCTCGCGTTCGCGCGTGCGCTAGATGGTGCCCAGCTTGATGATCGACAGCAGGGCGATCAGCTGGATCGCGGAGGCGCCCAGCGCCTTCGGCCACGGCAGGTCGTGCGACTTGCTGACCAGCGAGGTGAAGAGCGCGCCCGCGGCGACCCAGGTGGCCCAGCCCAGCACCTGGACGATCATGTTGTCGCCGCCGAGGAACACGGCGAAGAGCAGGCGCGGGGCGTCCGTGATGGACATGACCAGCATCGACAGGCCCACGGTGGGCTGCCAGCTGCCGTCGCCGCCCATCTGGCGGGCCAGGGTGTGCGTGACCGCGCCCAGGAGCAGACCGCAGATGACGAAGGCCACGCCGGCGGACAGCACGATCGGGACGGCCTGCGACAGCGTCGCGTTGATCACGTCCTTGCGGGCGTCGTCGAGGCCGAAGACCGCGAGGAGGCCGTAGAGGAAGGTCACGACCAGCGCCGGACCCCAGACGGGGTAGTCCCGCATCTGGAGGAAGGTCTGGCCGGGCCGCGTCACGATGCCGCGGAGCAGTTCCTTCCACGGCAGCCGCGGCCCGGACGGCGCCGCCGCGGCAGCGCCCGCCTGGTAGGTCGCGCCCTGGTTGTACGGGTCCTCGCCGACGGCGAAGACCTGCGTGTGCCCGGGGTTGTCGTTCGTGTAGTTGCCGCCGCCTCCGTGGCCGTACGGAGGCTGCTGCCCGTGCGGGTGCTGCTGCCCGTACGGGTCGAAGTACTCCGGCTCGCCGTGGCCCCCGGCGTTCGGCTGCGGCCACTGCTGCTGCGGTGGCGGTCCGCCGACGGGAGGGTAGGGCGGCTGGCCGTACGGCGGCGGTTGCTGCTGACCGTACGACTGCTGCTGCTGCGGGGGTTGTTGCGGGCGGCGGTTGTCGTTACGGCCGCGCCCGATCCTGAATCCAGCCACGTGATCGAACGTACCTGGTCCGGCGGGCGTCGGTGACCGGGCAGCCGGAACAAGCACCCTTTGCGGCTGACCTGTGACATCCCTTAGGGGATCCCCGGGGGGTTTTCCCCACCCCTGGATCACCCTCGCCGTGTGTCCGGTTTACGAGGTTGCGTAGCGTTCTGCGGCTCTTCGTTACGTTCTCTACGGGATACCCACATATCGGGCCCGTAGCTTCGTGTCCGTCGCCTCCACGCAGGACGAACGAGAACGCACGAGAACGAACGAGCACGAGCACGAGCACGAGGAAGAGTCCCATCATGCGCAGCACCAGCCGCACCACCTTCCGTACCGCCGCCGTCGTCGCCGGCGCGGCCACCGTCCTGGCCCTCCCGGTCGGGTCCGCGTTCGCGGACTCCCCGGCGGTGCCCCGGCCGGAGGTGCTGCCCGGCGTCGAGCAGCCGTCGGTCAGGCCCTCCGTGGGCCCGGAGCACGGGCCGGCGCCTCAAGTCCGTGCCTTCGTCACCGCCGTGAAGCTGGCGGACGGGTGCGTCGCCAAGATCTACAAGATCGGCAAGAGCCACTTCGAGGCCGACATCCTCGCGGGCTCCACCAAGCTGGACACGCTGGTCAGCCGGGGCGGGGCCGCGTCGTACGGGCAGAGCAACGGACTGCACGTCGTGCTCCAGCCGAACGGCACCGTGACGTCGTGGCTCGACGGGGCGCCGAAGCCGAAGCCGGCGCCCAGGCCGGCGCCTGACGTGGACCAGCACGTCAAGGTGGTGAGCTCCGTGCGGGTCGCCCTGCCGGACGGGCGGATCGCCAAGTTGGTGGACGGCCCGCGCGGCAAGTACGTCGTGATCTCCACGCCGAACGGCCACGTACTCGGCACCGTCGACCTGAAGCGTCCGAGCGCGCAGAACGACGGCTGGACCTACAGGCTCGTCCGGGACGGCAAGCGCGTGAAGTTCGTCGTCATCGACGGCAAGAGCGGCGGGAACAGCTGGGTGTACGGCTTCGACGGCAGGCTGATCGAGAGGTACACGGTCGACGCGCCGCAGCCGAGGAAGGACCGCGTCCGGGTCGCTGCGGGCACCGGCGGCATGGCCGCGTCGGGTCCGGCCGGGCTCGGCTTCGCCGTGGTGCCGGCCCAGGGCTGACCGAACGCCGGAACGGCCGGCCCCCGAGCGGGGACCGGCCGTTCCTGTGTGCTGCCGGGCTGACCGGCCGACTGGCCAGCGCCTACTTGGCGTCCTCGGCCTTCGGCTCGGCCTTGGCCTCGTCCTTGGCCGGGGCTTCCTTCTCCGGCTCCGCCTCGGCTGCCGGCTCCGCGTCCGCCTTCGCCTCCGCGGCGTCGGCCTCCTCGGCCTTCGCTTCGGTCGCGTCGGCCTCGGCCTCGGCGGCGTCCGCTTCCGCGGCCTTGGCCTCGGCTTCCGCCTTGGCCTTGGCCGCCGCTTCCGCCTCCGCCGCAGCGGCTGCCGCGGCGGCCTCCGCCTCGGCCTCCGCCGCCAGCGCGGCCAGTTCCTCCTCGGTCGGCCCCGGGGCCTTGACCGACTCCAGCAGCAGCTGGGCCACGTCCACGACCTGGACGGACTCCTTCGCCTGGCCCTCGTTCTTCTTGCCGTTGACCGAGTCGGTCAGCATGACCAGGCAGAACGGGCAGGCGGTGGAGACGATGTCGGGGTTCAGGGACAGGGCCTCGTCGACGCGCTCGTTGTTGATGCGCTTGCCGATCCGCTCCTCCATCCACATCCGCGCGCCACCGGCGCCACAGCAGAAGCCCCGCTCCTTGTGGCGGTGCATCTCCTGCTGGCGCAGGCCCGGAACGGCCGACATGATCTCGCGCGGCGGCGTGTAGACCTTGTTGTGCCGGCCCAGGTAGCACGGGTCGTGGTACGTGATCAGACCGTCGACCGGCGTCACCGGCGTCAGCCGGCCCTCGTCGATCAGGTGCTGGAGCAGCTGCGTGTGGTGGATGACCTCGTAC
Organism: Streptomyces sp. A0592; assembly: GCF_004795115.1. Classification (NCBI taxonomy): domain Bacteria; kingdom Bacillati; phylum Actinomycetota; class Actinomycetes; order Kitasatosporales; family Streptomycetaceae; genus Streptomyces; species Streptomyces sp. A0592. Next base: position 204,515 of record NZ_SSBM01000010.1, on the reverse strand, counting down.
TCGCCGCCCAGCTGCGGGTACTCGTTCGCGATGGTGTTGAAGCAGTGCGGGCAGGTGGAGACGATCCGCTTCGCCGACTTCGGCTTCTTCGTCTCCGGGTCGTCGTCGTCCTCGCCGAACGCCATGTTCAGCATGGCCACGTTCTCCTGGCCCAGCTGCTGGAACAGCGGCTCGTTGCCCAGGCGGCGCGGCGAGTCACCGGTGCACTTCTCGTCGCCGCCCATGATCGCGAACTTGACGCCCGCGATGTTCAGCAGCTCCGCGAAGGCCTTCGTGGTCTTCTTGGCCCGGTCCTCCAGGGCGCCGGCGCAGCCGACCCAGTAGAGGTAGTCGAACTCGGAGAGGTCCTCCGCGTCCTTGCCGATGATCGGGACCTCGAAGTCCACCTCCTTGGTCCACTCGACGCGCTGCTTCTTCGCCAGGCCCCAGGGGTTGCCCTTCTTCTCCAGGTTCTTGAGCATCGTGCCCGCCTCGGACGGGAACGCGGACTCGATCATCACCTGGTAGCGGCGCATGTCGACGATGTGGTCGATGTGCTCGATGTCGACCGGGCACTGCTCCACGCACGCACCGCAGGTCGTGCAGGACCACAGCACGTCCGGGTCGATGACGCCGTTCTCCTCGGCCGTGCCGATCAGCGGGCGCTCGGCCTCGGCGAGCGCGCTCGCCGGCACGCCGGCCAGCTGCTCGGCCGACGCCTTCTCCTCGCCCTCCATCGTCTTGCCGCCGCCGGCCAGCAGGTACGGAGCCTTGGCGTGCGCGTGGTCGCGCAGCGACATGATCAGCAGCTTCGGGGACAGGGGCTTGCCCGTGTTCCAGGCGGGGCACTGCGACTGGCAGCGGCCGCACTCGGTGCACGTGGAGAAGTCGAGGATGCCCTTCCAGGAGAACTGCTCGACCTGCGAGACGCCGAAGACGTCGTCCTCGCCCGGGTCCTCGAAGTCGATCTCCTTGCCGCCGCTGGTCATCGGCTGGAGCGCGCCCAGCGCGGTCTCACCGTCGGCGTTCCGCTTGAACCAGATGTTCGGGAAGCCGAGGAAGCGGTGCCACGCGACACCCATGTTGGTGTTCAGGGAGACCACGATCATCCAGATCAGCGAGGTGCCGATCTTGATCATCGCGGTGAAGTAGATGGCGTTCTGCAGTGCGCTCGGCGACAGCCCCTCGAAGGCCATGACCAGCGGGTACGAGATGAAGTACGCCGGCTCCCAGCCGTCCACGTGGTGGATGGCGCCCTCGAGGCCGCGCAGGCACAGGATCGCGAGGCCGATGGTGAGGATGATGTATTCGACGAAGTACGCCTGCCAGGCCTTCGAGCCGGCGAAGCGCGACTTGCGGCCGGCCCGCGAGGGCAGGCTGAGCAGGCGGATCGCGATCAGCACCAGGATGCCGAGGACGGTCATCAGGCCGATGAACTCGATGTACAGCTCGAACGGCAGGAAGCCGCCCAGGACCGGAAGCGTCCAGTCGGCCTGGAAGAGCTGGCCATAGGCCTGCGCCAGGGTCGGCGGGAGGGTCAGGAAGCCGATCGCGACGAACCAGTGCGCGAAGCCGACGATGCCCCAGCGGTTCATCCGGCTGTGGCCGAGGAACTCCCGGACGAGGGTCAGCGTTCGGGCCTTCGGGTCGTCCGTGCGGCTGCCGGCCGGTACGGGCTGACCGATCTTCACGAAGCGGTAGATCTGCGCCACGGCTCGTGCGAGCAGCGCGACGCCGACCACCGTCAGGACCAGCGACACGATGATCGCGGCGAGTTGCATGGGAGGGCTCCTCGGGCGGCACTTACTAAGCGGTAACTTATGAAGTCAAGGCTTGAGGTTACCCATTCCCGACGCCGCAATGTAGCTGAGCGTGCGGTGATCTGTGTCGCTCAGGCGAGCCTTTGTCGGTAGGCCGCCCGCGGGGTCTGAGCAAGGATCACGAGGTCCATCCCGAGCCAGTGGTTCTCCACATAATGCCGGTCGAGCAGGGCCATCTCCTCCCAGGGGAGGTCGGAGCGCGCGCTCACCTGCCACAACCCGGTCATTCCCGGACGTACGAGCAGCCGGTCCGGGCGGTCCGTGCGGGCCTCGGGGCGCGGGCCGACCAGCGACATCTCGCCGCGGACCACGTTCAGCAGCTGGGGGAGTACGTCCAGTGCGCAGTGCTCCAGGAGCGCGCTCGTCCGCCCCGGGGCCGCCGTGTCGAAGCGCCATGTCCGGAAGGGCCGCCCGCCCAGGCCGGCCGCGGGCTGCCGTGCGAAGGGCCGCCCGCCCCGGATCGCGTACAGCAGTGCGGTGACGGCCGCGAGCGGCAGGGCGAGCGCGGTGAGCAGCATCACCGCCCCGACGAGGTCGAACACCCGCTTGGCCGGCGGGGCCGCGGGTACCCGTACCCGTGGCCGGGGGGCGGTGAGTGTGAGGGGCATGGCCAGCACGCTGCCGCACGGCCCCGTCCGCGGTGCGGTGGCGCGCGGCCGGGGTGCCCCGTTCGGCCGTCCCGCCGCAAGGTTGCGCGTAAGCGGCAGCTAAAGGTTGAGCCGACCCGACTCAGTTCTGTTGACGCATGCGCGGCGATGCGGCATGGTTGAGTCTGTTCCACTCAAGTCAGCTGGAGGAATCGAAATGGCACGTGCGGTCGGCATCGACCTGGGCACCACTAACTCCGTCGTCAGCGTTCTGGAAGGCGGCGAGCCCACCGTCATCACCAACGCCGAGGGCGCCAGGACCACGCCGTCCGTCGTCGCCTTCGCCAAGAACGGCGAGGTCCTCGTCGGCGAGGTGGCCAAGCGCCAGGCGGTCACGAACGTGGACCGGACCATCCGCTCCGTCAAGCGCCACATGGGCACTGACTGGAAGATCAACCTGGATGGCAAGGACTTCAACCCGCAGCAGATGAGCGCCTTCATCCTGCAGAAGCTGAAGCGCGACGCCGAGGCCTACCTGGGTGAGAAGGTCACGGACGCGGTCATCACCGTCCCGGCCTACTTCAACGACTCCGAGCGTCAGGCGACCAAGGAGGCCGGCGAGATCGCGGGCCTGAACGTCCTGCGCATCGTCAACGAGCCGACGGCCGCCGCCCTGGCCTATGGTCTCGACAAGGACGACCAGACCATTCTCGTCTTCGACCTCGGTGGCGGCACCTTCGACGTGTCGCTCCTGGAGATCGGCGACGGCGTCGTCGAGGTGAAGGCCACCAACGGTGACAACCACCTCGGTGGTGACGACTGGGACCAGCGCGTCGTCGACTACCTGGTGAAGCAGTTCGCCAACGGCCACGGCGTCGACCTGTCCAAGGACAAGATGGCCCTGCAGCGTCTGCGCGAGGCCGCCGAGAAGGCGAAGATCGAGCTGTCCTCCTCCACGGAGACCTCGATCAACCTGCCCTACATCACGGCTTCCGCCGAGGGCCCGCTGCACCTGGACGAGAAGCTCACGCGCTCCCAGTTCCAGCAGCTGACCGCGGACCTCCTCGACCGCTGCAAGACCCCGTTCCACAACGTCATCAAGGACGCCGGCATCCAGCTGTCCGAGATCGACCACGTGGTCCTGGTCGGCGGCTCCACCCGTATGCCGGCCGTCGCCGAGCTCGTCAAGGAGCTCACCGGCGGTCAGGACGCCAACAAGGGCGTCAACCCGGACGAGGTCGTCGCCATCGGCGCCACCCTCCAGGCCGGTGTCCTCAAGGGTGAGGTCAAGGACGTCCTGCTCCTCGACGTGACCCCGCTGTCCCTCGGCATCGAGACCAAGGGCGGCATCATGACCAAGCTCATCGAGCGCAACACCACGATCCCGACCAAGCGGTCCGAGATCTTCACGACGGCCGAGGACAACCAGCCGTCCGTGCAGATCCAGGTCTACCAGGGCGAGCGCGAGATCGCGGCGTACAACAAGAAGCTCGGCATGTTCGAGCTGACCGGCCTGCCGCCGGCCCCGCGTGGCGTCCCGCAGATCGAGGTCTCCTTCGACATCGACGCGAACGGCATCATGCACGTGACCGCGAAGGACCTCGGCACGGGCAAGGAGCAGAAGATGACCGTCACCGGCGGCTCCTCGCTCGGCAAGGACGAGGTCGACCGCATGCGCCAGGAGGCGGAGCAGTACGCGGACGAGGACCTGCGCCGCAAGGAGGCCGCCGAGTCCCGCAACCAGGGCGAGCAGCTCGTCTACCAGACGGAGAAGTTCGTCAAGGACAACGAGGACAAGGTCCCGGCCGAGGTCAAGACCGAGGTCGAGTCCGCCGTCGCCGAGCTGAAGGAGAAGCTCAAGGGCGAGGACACCGGCGAGATCCGCAGCGCGACCGAGAAGCTCGCCGCGGTCAGCCAGAAGCTCGGCCAGGCGATCTACGCCGACGCGCAGGCCGCCCAGGGCGCCGCGGGTGCCGCTGCCGGTGACGCGGGCCAGGCCAAGGCCGACGACGACGTCGTCGACGCCGAGATCGTCGACGACGAGAAGCCGAAGGGCGGCGCTGCCTGATGTCGGAGGAGACCCCGGGCTTCGACGAGAAGCCCGAAGTCCCCGCCGACGCCGCTCAGGACGACGCCGAGCCGAAGGCCGCCGACTCCGCCGACACGGCGGAGGAGGCGGCCCCGGCCGGGGACAGCGCACAGGATGTGGCCCTGCTGGCGCAGTTGGACCAGGCCCGTACCGCGCTCGGCGAGCGCACCGCGGACCTCCAGCGGCTGCAGGCGGAGTACCAGAACTACCGCCGCCGGGTGGAGCGGGACCGGATCACCGTCAAGGAGATCGCGGTCGCGTCCCTCCTGACGGAGCTCCTGCCGACGCTCGACGACATCGGCCGGGCGCGGGAGCACGGCGAGCTGGTCGGCGGCTTCAAGTCGGTGGCCGAATCGCTGGAGACGGTCGCCGCCAAGATGGGCCTGCAGCAGTTCGGCAAGGAGGGCGAGCCCTTCGACCCGACGGTCCACGAGGCCCTGATGCACTCGTACGCGCCGGACGTCACCGAGACGACCTGCGTGGCGATCCTGCAGCCGGGGTACCGGATCGGCGAGCGTACGATCCGTCCCGCACGGGTCGCGGTGGCCGAGCCCCAGCCGGGCGCAGCCCCCAAGTCCGAGTCCGCGGAGGGCGACAAGCCGTCCGGCGAGGACACGGATGCAGCCGACCAGGGCTGACGCAGTACACGTAGAGGCACGGGAGGAGGGACACCGGGGATGAGCACGAAGGACTTCGTCGAGAAGGACTACTACAAGGTCCTCGGTGTCCCGAAGGACGCCACCGAGGCCGAGATCAAGAAGGCGTACCGGAAGCTCGCCCGCGAGTTCCACCCGGACGCCAACAAGGGCGACGCCTCCGCCGAGGAGCGCTTCAAGGAGATCTCCGAGGCGAACGACATCCTCGGGGACGCCAAGAAGCGCAAGGAGTACGACGAGGCGCGCGCCCTGTTCGGCAACGGCGGCTTCCGCCCCGGGCCGGGCGGCGGCGGTTCGTTCAACTTCGACCTGGGCGACCTCTTCGGCGGCACCCAGCAGGGCGGTCAGGCCGGCGGCTTCGGCGGCGGCCTGGGCGACGTCTTCGGGGGCCTCTTCAACCGCGGCGCGGGCCCGGGTGCGGGCACCCGCACCCAGCCGCGCCGCGGCCAGGACGTCGAGTCGGAGGTCACCCTCTCCTTCACGGAGGCAGTGGACGGGGCCACGGTCCCGCTCCGGATGTCCTCGCAGGCGCCCTGCAAGGCCTGTTCGGGCACCGGCGACAAGAACGGCACCCCCCGGGTGTGCCCGACCTGCGTCGGCACCGGCCAGGTCTCGCGGGGCAGCGGCGGCGGCTTCTCGCTGACCGACCCCTGCGCGGACTGCAAGGGCCGCGGCCTGATCGCGGAGACCCCCTGCGAGGTATGCAAGGGCAGCGGCCGGGCCCGCAGCTCCCGCACCATGCAGGTCAGGATCCCGGCGGGCGTCTCCGACGGCCAGCGGATCCGGCTGCGCGGCAAGGGCGCTCCGGGCGAGCGGGGCGGTCCCGCCGGCGACCTCTACGTGGTCGTGCACGTCGGGACCCACCCGGTGTTCGGCCGCAAGGACGACAACCTCACGGTGACCGTCCCGGTGACGTTCGCGGAGGCGGCGCTGGGCGCCGACATCAAGGTTCCGACCTTGAACGGGCCGTCGGTGACGCTGAAACTGCCCCCGGGCACCCCGAACGGGCGTACGATGCGGGCCCGCGGCAAGGGGGCGGTCCGCAAGGACGGCACCCGCGGGGACCTTCTGGTCACCGTGGAAGTGGCCGTTCCGACCGAGCTGTCGGACAAGGCCCGCGAGGCGCTGGAGATGTACCGCGAGGCGACGGAGTCGCAGGACCCGCGCTCCGCGCTGTTCGAGTCCGCGAAGGGAGCATGACATGGACGGCCGCCGACGACAGTCTTCCCGTCTGGGAAGCGGTTACCAACTCACCGACGAGACCCCCGTCTACGTGATCTCGGTGGCCGCCCAGCTCTCGGGGCTGCACCCGCAGACCCTCCGCCAGTACGACCGCCTCGGCCTGGTCTCCCCGGACCGCACGGCCGGCCGCGGCCGGCGCTACTCGGCCCGCGACATCGAGCTGCTCCGCACGGTGCAGACGCTGTCCCAGGACGAGGGCATCAACCTGGCGGGCATCAAGCGGATCATCGAGCTGGAGAACCAGGTGGCCGCGCTCCAGCAGCGCGTCGCCGAGCTCTCGGCCGCGGTGGACGGCGCCGCCGCCACCCTGCGGGCCCGCGAGGCCCAGGTGCACGCCTCCTACCGGCGCGACCTGGTCCCGTACCAGCCCCCGCAGCCGGGCAGCGCCCTGGTCGTCTGGCGCCCCAGCCCCAAGCGCCCGCTGGACTGACCGGCAGGTCGTCCGGGCTCTCGGAAGCACATGCACGCCTTCAGGCCCCGCCCCCTCCAGGGCGGGGCCTGAAGGCTTTCCAGAGGCCTTCTAGAGGTCTGCCGGATCCTGGTGCGGGTCACGGCCCGGATCGACGTCCTCGCACTCCTGCGGGGCGGAGGGGCGGCCCAGGATGCCGGACTGGGCGATGAGGTAGCCGAGCTGGGCCCGGCTGCCGCTGCCGAGGGTGGTGGCGAGTTTGGCGATGTGGGCGCGGCAGGTGCGCACGTTCATCCCCAGGCGCCGGGCGATGGCCTCGTCGACGTGCCCCTCGATGAGGAGCTGGGCGATGGTGCGCTGCACGCCGGTGACGCCGCCGGGGGTGCTGCGGTACGTCACCTCCTCCGTGAGGGGCACGGCGCGGTGCCACAGCTGCTCGAACACCTTGATGAGGTAGTCGACGAGGCCGGGGTGGCGCAGCTCCAGCGCGACGCGCCGGTCGTCGCTCACGGGGATGAAGGCCACGGTGCGGTCGAAGATGATGAGGCGCTCTATCAGTTCTTCGAGCGTTCGGATCTCGACCTTGCCCATGGAGATGCGGTCCACGTAGGCGAGGGTGCCCTGGCTGTGCCGCGCGGTGTGCTGGTAGAGGGTCCGTATGCTGACCCCGCGGTCGATCAACGGCTGGTCGCGCTCCAGAGCCTGTGTGAGAGCCTCGGAGGGGCGAGCTCCGCCCGGCTGGACCGTCAGTACCTCGGTGTGGCATTCGGCCGTCGCGAGGTTCAGTGCGGCGTTGATCCTTTCGAAACCCTCCAGCACCGTGATGGCATGGGTGTCGGCCGGACTCTGTGCGCTGATGGCGAGGAAAGGCTCGAAAGTGTCGGTGAGATCTACAGCGCTGCGTCTGCGGTCCTGGATCTCGCGTTCAATCGGATGGAGCCGTTGCGCCAAAGCCACGGACGGGGGAACCGGCCGGAGCTGGTTCGCGTCATCCGGGTCGGGCTGCAGAAGGGCGAGTTCCAGCAGGCAGGGGGCGTTCTGGATCTCTCCCCGGGCGATCCGGCCGGTGCTCAGGGCAGCCGCGTAGAGCCGGGTTCCCTCGGCGCACATGGACGTGACGGGGTGGGGATGTGTCGCCAATGTCTCGTTTCGCGTCAAATCTCCACCCCCCAGGGTCCTGAACATGCAAGAACATGATGCATCGTCCCTGTGGCATTGACGTGCCTGAATGAGCCATCGTCTGACACGCGGGGGAGAGGATTCCATCAAGTGAGGACGAAGCCGACCATGTACAAGAGAATGCTTCGCTCGGTGCTTGCCATAGGTTTCTCCGCCGTTGCGGTATTTGGGGCAGTCAGCGCCGTCGAAAGTGACGCGGGGAGCGCTAGGGACGGTCAGGGAACGAGCCTGACGAGCACGGAGTTCGACACCGGCTGGACCACGGCGCCCGTGGGCAAGTACGCCGACACCGGCTGGACCGCCGCCGAGCTGGGCGGCAAGGACGACACCGGCTGGACCGAGGCTCCCGCAGGAGTGTCCGCATGACCCCCGACGACCGCGGCTTCCGCCGCGAGATGGCGTCCGCCTACCGATCGGGCTGGCAGTTCATCGACCTCGCCACGGCCATCCCCCACCCCGGCGACTCGTTGATGGTCACCCTGTTCGGCCAACCCATCGTCATCGTGCGCGAGGAGGACGAGGACGTACGTGCCTACCGGTGCCTGCGCCGCCCGCGCGGCGCGCCGCAGCCCGTCCGCTGCGAGGTGCGCTACGGAATGGTCTTCGTCAATCTCGACCAGCGGGACCACCAGCTCTTCGAACCCGACATCACCACCGCCACCCCCCGCAGTGCCTGAAGCGATTCCCCCGTCGTTGCAGATCGCTCAGGCGCTACCCCCACACAACGGCGCCATCGTGGACCTGACCACGATGGCGCCGTTGTGATGCCTCCGTCCAGTGCGCGAACCGGACAAGATGAAGCATCAACGGCTCATGCGCGACCCATGGCCCGGTCCAGGGTGATCTCCACGACCACCCGGTCGGGATTGGGCGACGGCGTCCGCCCGTACCGCTCCGCGTAGCGCGCCACCGCGTCGGCGACCGACGCCTCGTCGTTACGGACCACCGCGCGGCCCTCCAGCGTGGCCCAGCGGCGCCCTTCCATCTGGCAGACCGCCACCCGCGCCCCGCCCTCCTGCGCGCCCTGCGCCGCCAGGACGTTGCGGACCTTCTTGCTGTGCTTGTTGCTGATCACCCGGGCCAAGCCGGCCTCGGGGTCGTACGTGACGCCCACCGGCACCACGTGCGGGGTCCCGTCGGGGCGCGGGGTGGTCAGCGTGCAGACGTGCCGCTCCCGCCAGAAGGCGAGGTACTCGGGCGTCGGGTTGAGTACGTCATGGGACATGGCCCGAAGGGTACGGGCAAGCTGTCCCCTCAACTGCCTTGAGTGGAATAGACTCAACTTTGCATACGCTGACTCTGTCAGACCTTTTGCATCTCTCGGAGAGGAGAAGACGCTGTGGACGCCGAGCTGACCAACAAGAGCCGGGACGCGCTGAACGCGGCCACCGGCAGGGCCGTCAAGGAAGGCCACGCGGACCTGACCCCCGCGCACCTGCTGCTGGCCCTGCTCGCCGGCGAGGACAACGAGAACGTGGTCGACCTGCTGATCGCCACGGAGGCCGACCAGGCCGCCGTGCGCAGCGGCGCCGAAAGCCTCCTCGCCGCGCTGCCCAGCGTCACCGGCTCCACGGTCGCGCCCCCGCAGCCCACCCGCGATCTGCTCGCCGTACTCGCCGAGGCCGACAGCGAGGCGGGCAAGCTCGGCGACGAGTACCTCTCCACCGAACACCTGCTCATCGCCATCGCCGCCAAGGGCGGCGCGGCCGGTGAGGTCCTTTCCGCCCAGGGCGCGACGGCGAAGAAGCTGCTGGACGCCTTCCAGAACGCACGAGGAGCACGGCGGGTGACCACCCCCGACCCCGAGGGCCAGTACAAGGCCCTGGAGAAGTTCGGCACCGACTTCACGGCGGCCGCGCGCGACGGCAAGCTCGACCCGGTCATCGGCCGCGACCACGAGATCCGGCGCGTCGTGCAGGTGCTCTCGCGCCGCACGAAGAACAACCCGGTGCTCATCGGCGAGCCCGGCGTCGGCAAGACGGCCGTCGTCGAGGGCCTGGCCCAGCGCATCGTCAAGGGCGACGTGCCCGAGTCGCTGAAGAACAAGCGGCTCGTCTCCCTCGACCTCGGCGCCATGGTCGCCGGCGCCAAGTACCGGGGCGAGTTCGAGGAGCGGCTCAAGACCGTCCTCGCGGAGATCAAGTCCAGCGAGGGCCAGATCATCACCTTCATCGACGAGCTGCACACGGTCGTCGGCGCGGGCGCCGGAGGCGACTCCGCGATGGACGCCGGCAACATGCTCAAGCCCATGCTGGCCCGCGGCGAGCTCCGCATGGTCGGCGCGACCACCCTCGACGAGTACCGCGAGCGCATCGAGAAGGACCCGGCGCTGGAGCGGCGCTTCCAGCAGGTGCTGGTCGCCGAGCCGTCCGTCGAGGACACCATCGCGATCCTGCGCGGGCTCAAGGGCCGCTACGAGGCCCATCACAAGGTCGTCATCAACGACAGCGCGCTCGTCGCCGCCGCGACCCTGTCCGACCGGTACATCACCTCCCGCTTCCTGCCGGACAAGGCCATCGACCTCGTCGACGAGGCCGCGTCCCGGCTGCGCATGGAGATCGACTCCTCGCCCGTCGAGATCGACGAGCTCCAGCGCTCGGTGGACCGCCTGCGGATGGAGGAGCTGGCGCTGAACAACGAGTCCGACCCGGCCTCGCGCGAGCGCCTCGACAAGATCCGCAAGGACCTCGCCGACCGCGAGGAGGAGCTGCGCGGCCTGACCGCCCGCTGGGAGAAGGAGAAGCAGTCCCTCAACCGGGTCGGCGAGCTCAAGGAGCGCCTGGACGACCTGCGCGGCCAGGCCGAGCGGGCCCAGCGCGACGGTGACTTCGACGCCGCGTCCAAGCTGCTCTACGGGGAGATCCCGGCCCTGGAGCGCGAGCTGGCCGAGGCCACCGAGGAGGAGGCCGAGGCCTCCAAGGCCGGTGCGTCGAAGAACACTATGGTCAAGGACGAGGTCGGCCCCGACGACATCGCCGACGTGGTGGGCGCCTGGACGGGCATCCCCGCGGGCCGCCTGCTGGAGGGCGAGACCCAGAAGCTGCTCCGCATGGAGGACGAGCTGGGCCGCCGCCTGATCGGCCAGACCGAGGCCGTACGGGCCGTCTCCGACGCCGTGCGCCGCACCCGTGCCGGCATCGCCGACCCGGACCGGCCGACCGGCTCCTTCCTCTTCCTCGGCCCGACGGGCGTGGGCAAGACGGAGCTGGCCAAGGCGCTCGCCGACTTCCTCTTCGACGACGAGCGGGCCATGATCCGCATCGACATGTCGGAGTACGGCGAGAAGCACAGCGTGGCCCGGCTCGTCGGCGCCCCGCCCGGCTACGTCGGTTACGAGGAGGGCGGCCAGCTCACCGAGGCCGTCCGCCGCCGCCCGTACAGCGTGGTGCTCCTCGACGAGGTGGAGAAGGCCCACCCCGAGGTCTTCGACATCCTGCTCCAGGTCCTCGACGACGGCCGGCTCACGGACGGACAGGGCCGCACCGTCGACTTCCGCAACACCATCCTGATCCTGACCTCGAACCTGGGCAGCCAGTTCCTGATGGACCCGGCCACCCCGGCCGAGCAGAAGAAGCAGCAGGTCCTGGACGTGGTCCGGGCGAGCTTCAAGCCGGAGTTCCTCAACCGCCTGGACGACCTGGTGGTCTTCTCCGCGCTGGGCCGGGACGAGCTGGCGCACATCGCCGAGCTGCAGATCCGCCGCCTCGCCAAGCGCCTGGCCGACCGGCGCCTCACCCTGGACGTCACCCCCGAGGCCCTGGCCTGGGTGGCGGACAGGGGCAACGACCCCGCCTACGGCGCGCGGCCCCTGCGCCGCCTGATCCAGACGGCGATCGGCGACCGCCTGGCGAAGGAGATCCTCTCCGGCGAGGTGCGCGACGGCGACACCGTACGGGTCGACGTGGCGGGCGAGGACCTGCTGGTGGGCAAGGCGCTCTGACCGCTATGTGCCCGTGCACCCCGCGTACAGGAACGTGCGCGGGGTGCACTCCTGTCCGCCCGCAGCGGATCCGTGACCGTCGGGCTGGACATGGGGTGGGCGGGATGGGGGAGGATGCAAGTATCCGCACGAAGGGAAGTACACGGTGAGCATCGACCCGGCCTCGATTCCGAACTTCGGAGGGCAGCAGCCCGATCCGCAGGCCACAGGACCGGCGGGCCCCGTCGTCCCCGACCAGGAACTGGTCAAGCAGCTGCTGGAGCAGATGGAGCTCAAGTACGTCGTCGACGACGAGGGTGACCTCGCGGCGCCGTGGGAGGAGTTCCGTACGTACTTCATGTTCCGCGGCGAAGCGGAGCAGCAGGTCTTCTCGGTGCGGACCTTCTACGACCGTCCGCACAAGATCGACGAGAAGCCGCAGCTCCTCGAGTCGATCGACGACTGGAACCGTCGCACCCTGTGGCCGAAGGTCTACAGCCACACGCACGACGACGGCTCCGTCCGCCTGATCGGCGAGGCGCAGATGCTGATCGGCACCGGCGTCAACCTGGAGCACTTCGTGTCCTCCACGGTCAGCTGGGTCCGCGCCTCCATCGAGTTCGACAAGTGGCTCACGGAGCAGCTCGGACTGGAGAAGGACATCGACTCCGCCGACGGCGAGGACGAGGACGGCGGGGACAACTGACCCCCCGCTCTCACAGGGGCATCTTGGCGAACACCAGGAGGTAGACCCCGTAGGCGTAACCGAGCCCGGCCAGCCCCGCGGTCACCACGACCGCGGAGCGCGGCCGGGCTCGTGCCATGAGGGCGGCCAGCGGCAGCAGCAGTGGGAACGCCGGCAGCAGGAACCGCGGCTTGGACTCGAAGTAGCCGGCCCCGCCCACGGCGATCACCAGCAGGACCGCGGTGTAGACGAGCAGCGGCAGCGGCGGCCGGTCGAAGAGCAGCAGCACCGCCAGCAGCAGGGCCGTGCCCAGCAGGAGTGCCGACACGGCGGTGGCGAGCGCCACGGGTCCGCCGCCGAGCACCTCCCAGACCTTGGACAGGGTGGCCCGGCCCCCGTCGAAGCGGGAGCCCCACTGCCGCTGTACGGCGAAGTACCCGGCCACGTCGTCCCTGGCCACCCCGACGGCCACCACGTACGCCAGCCAGCCCGCCGGCGCCAGCAGCCCGGCAGCCCACACCCCGGGCGCCCGGGATCTTCGTACGAGCAGCGCGTGCAGGGCCGTGACGGACACGGCCGCGGCGACGGCGATCCCGGTGGGCCGGGTCAGCCCCGCGACCAGCGCCAGCGACGCGGCGAGCAGCCAGCGCTCGCGCAGCAGCGCGTACAGCGACCAGGAGGCGAGGGCGACCAGCAGCGGCTCGGTGTAGGCGAGGGTGAGCACCACCGCGTGCGGGCCCGCCGCCCACAGCGCGACCAGCAGCAGAGCGACGCGCCGCCCGGCAACCAGCTCACCGACCCGGTAGACGCCGACGGCGGCCACCGCGGCCGCGGTCCAGGAGACGAGCAGCCCGCCCCACTCGCCGCCGCCGGCCAGCCGGACGAGCGCCGGATAGAGCGGGAAGAAGGCGTAGTCGCTCTGCACCAGCCCGGTGACGGGCCAGATCTGGGTGCGGCCGTAGCCGTGCCGGGCGATGGCGAGGTACCAGACGGAGTCCCAGGAGTGCCCGAGCACCCGTACGGGGCTGCGCCCCGCCCACCAGGCGGCGAGGGCCAGCACGGCGGCCCCGGCCACGCGGATCGTGGCGAACACGCCGAGCGCGAGCGCGGCCGTGGGCACGCCGACGGCCCTGACGTCCCGCGGCCGCACGAAAACAGACGTACTGCCCGTCGCCGTCATCTACCCCGACTTCCTGCGCGCGCGTGAGGACGCCCATCCGGACCAGGAGGAGCCTCGGGCACACTAAGCGCCCCCGCCCCGCGCCGGGGGTGAATGGCTTCGGAAGCTCCGGTGAAATCGCGCACCCCGCGGTGCGCGGGCCCGCCGCGGGGTGGTGCGGCGGCGGGCCGTCCGGCTCAGAGCCGCCGCAGCCGGTCCGCGGCCTCCTGGAGGACCTCGGCCTTCTTGCAGAACGCCCAGCGGACCTGGGTGGCGCCGGCGGACCTGTCGTCGTAGAAGACCTGGTTCGGGATGGCGACGACCCCGCAGCGCTCGGGCAGGGCGCGGCAGAAGGCGAGGCCGTCCTTCTCGCCGAGGGGGGTGATGTCGGTGGTGATGAAGTAGGTGCCGCGCGGGCGGAAGACCTGGAAGCCGGCCGCCGCGAGGCCGTCGGCGAGGATGTCGCGCTTGGCGGCGAGGTCGGCGCGGAAGGCGTCGTAGTAGGCGTCCGGCAGCTGCAGGGCCTCCGCGATGGCGTACTGGAAGGGCCCCGAGGAGACGTAGGTGAGGAACTGCTTCGCCGAGCGGACCGCGGAGACGAGCCCCGGCGGTGCGGTGATCCAGCCGACCTTCCAGCCCGTGAACGAATACGTCTTGCCCGCGCTGCTGATGGTGACCGTGCGCTCGCGCATGCCGGGGAAGCCCGCCAGGGGGGTGTGGGAGCCCTCGAAGACCAGGTGTTCGTACACCTCGTCGGTGACGACCAGCAGGTCGCGCTCGACCGCCAGCGCGGCGATCGCCGCGAGCTCGCCGGCCGTCAGGACGGTGCCCGTCGGGTTGTGCGGGGTGTTCAGCAGGAGCAGCCGGGTGCGCGGGGTGACGGCGGCGCGCAGCTCGTCCAGGTCGAGGGCGAAGGCGTCGCCGTGCGGGCGCAGGGTGACGGGGACGCGGGTGGCGCCGGCCATCGCGATGCAGGCCGCGTAGGAGTCGTAGAAGGGTTCGAGGGCGATGACCTCGTCGCCGGGCTCCAGGAGCGCGAGGAGGGAGGCCGCGATGGCCTCGGTCGCGCCCGCGGTGACCAGGACCTCGGTGTCGGGGTCGTAGCCGAGGCCGTAGAAGCGCTGCTGGTGCGAGGCGATCGCGGTGCGCAGCTCCGGGACGCCGGGCCCGGGCGGGTACTGGTTGCCCAGGCCCGTGAGGACCGCGCGGGCGGCCGCCTCGGCGATCTCCGCCGGACCGTCGGTGTCGGGGAAGCCCTGGCCGAGGTTGATCGACCCGGTGCGTGCGGCCAGTGCCGACATCTCCGCGAAGATCGTCGTGCCGAAGGCCGCCAGCCGGCGGTTCAGGAAGGGGCGGTCGCTGCCCACGGGTGCGCTCATGGGCGCCATCCTGCGTGCAACCTCTGGACTTGCTCAAGTGTGCTTTGGGCCGTGCGGGCCGTGGGAATTCCCCCTTCACGCGGGACGCGGGGATCCCGCTCCCCGGGAGGACCGGGGCGTGAGAGAGGGGCGGACATGGAGTTCGTCTTCGTAGTGCTCGGGGTCTGTGCGTTGCTCGTGCTCTTCATGAGCCGGATCGTCCGGAAGCTGGCGGGGCACGGTTCCCGTCCGCGCCGGCCGCGCCGGGGCAGGCGCAGCTGGTGGGCCGGTGACTCCGGCTCGTCGGGTTGCGGGTCGTCGTCCTCGTGCGGTTCTTCGTCCTCCTGCGGGGGCGGGGGGTGTGGCGGCGGCAGCTGACACGGGGCAGCCGACGCCGTCCTGACGTGGGCGTCCGAGGGTTCGTTTCCCCTCGGGCGCCCCGCGCGTTGTCCATGCATCCCGACGCGCGGGACGCAACCTGTTGAACACGTGAACTGCCGAGCCCCCGGGGGGATGTAAACCCCTTCAAGTTGGGTAAAAACGCTGTGAGTGCCGTGCCTTTCATGATTCCCTCGGTTGAGTAGACCAGTCCTCGGACCTCCCTGGACTTCCTGTGGACCCGTGCCGGTGTCCCCCCACCCGTGCTTGCTACCGCTGGCGGGCCCCGGCCCATCTCCCTCGCGCGTTTGCGGAGCCGACTCATGCTCACGACCCTCCAGACCTCCTACACCGACACGCGTGCCGCCGACCTCGCCTGGGCCCTGGGTCGTGACCGGCTGCCCGCCCTGGCCGTACTGAACCTCGAACTTTCGGGTGCGAAGGTCGAGTTGCGCCTGCTCGGGGCCTCCCATCAGGTTCTGCTGGAGGAGCGGGACGTGCTCTGTTCGGAGACGGTCGCCTGCATGCCCGGGAGCAGTACGCCGCTGCCGCTCGGCGTGGCGAAGCGGGTGGGCGACTGGGAGTACGAGTTCGCCGCGCGGGTCGAGACCCTGTCCCGGGGATCCTTCGCGGGGCGTGCGCAGGAGCTGCTCGCGCTGGTGGCCGACCACCCGAACGGGCTAGCGGGGACGTTCCCGGGAAGCCCGCACGCCTTCACCGCCATGCTCGCCCAGCGGTACGAGGGCCAGGTGCGGTGGCGCACCTGGCACGCGTACCCGCAGGAAGGGCAGTTGGTGGCGACCCGCACGCGGGTCGGGGTGCGGACGGGCGCCGTGGCGCCGGCCCTGGAATCGCCGGCTCTGCTCTAGGCCGTGCGGGGGACGCGCCGTTCGGGCGGTGCGTGGCCGGACGGCGCTCCGCGGTGCGGGGCGTGTGGTGTGGTTACGCCAACTGGCCGGATCAGTGCGCCACTTGCACCCATGTGGGTGACCGGATGCGAGTGGGCGGTGACGTACGGTTCGCTTCATGATCGACCGTTCCGTCCCGCGCCGGGTCCTCCCGGCTCCGGAGCCGGGAGGCGCCGCGACCGTTTCGGCCGCCCTGCCCGTACGGCCCCGGACGGGCCGACTCCTGGTCCTGGCCACCGTGTTCGTATGCGCAGCCTGCGGGCTCGTGTACGAGCTGGAGCTCCTCGCCCTGGGCACCTACCTCATCGGCGACTCCGTCACCCAGGCGTCGGTCGTGCTGTCCGTCATGGTCTTCGCCATGGGCGTCGGCTCCCTGCTCGCCAAACGCCTGCGGCACCGGCCCGCCCTCGGCTTCGCCGCCATCGAGGCCGGGCTCGCCCTTCTGGGCGGCCTCTCCGCCATAGCGCTGTACGCGAGTTTCGCCTGGCTGGGGGAGTCCCGCCCGGCGCTCGTCGCGTTCTCCTTCGCCATCGGCATGCTCATCGGCGCGGAGATCCCGCTGCTGATGGTCCTCATCCAGCGCATCCGCAGACAGGACGCGGGCGGCGCCGTCGCCGACCTGTTCGCCGCCGACTACGTGGGCGCCCTCGTCGGAGGCCTCGCCTTCCCGTTCCTGCTGCTGCCGATGCTCGGACAGCTCACCGGCGCCATGCTCACCGGAACCGTCAACGCCGTCGTCGGAGGCGGGCTGGTCCTGTGGCTCTTCCGACACGACCTGAGCCGGCGCAGCCGCTGGCTGCTCATCGCCGCGAACCTGACCGTCCTCGTCGTGCTGGCCTCCGCGACCGTCCTCGCCGACGACTTCGAGAGGCTCGCCCGGCGCGCCGTCTACGGCTCCGAGGTGCGGGTCGCCGTCCAGACCGGGGTGCAGGAGCTGGTGCTCACCGGCCCCGCGACGGGCTCCCCGCGCTCCCTCGACCTGTACCTCGACGGACGGCTGCGGGTCAGCGGCTACGACGAGTACCGCTACCACGAGGCCCTGGTCCACCCCGCGATGACCGGCCCGCACGCCCGCGTCCTGGTCCTCGGCGGCGGCGACGGGCTCGCCGCCCGCGAGGTGCTCCGCTACCGGGACGTCGCCTCCGTCACCGTCGTCGAGCTCGACCCCGGCGTGGTCCGCCTCGCCCGCACCGACCCCATGCTCTCCGCGCTCAACGCCCAGGTGTACGCCGACCCCCGCCTGTCCGTCGTCACCCAGGACGCCTTCCGCTGGCTGCGCGGGCCCGCCGCGAACGACCGCTTCGACGTGATCGTCTCCGACCTCCCCGACCCCGGCATCACCCCCAGCACGAAGCTGTACTCGCAGGAGTTCTACGGACTGGCCGTGCGGGCCCTGGCCCCCGGCGGCCGGATGGCCGTGCACGCCGGGCCGCTGGCCACGCGCCCCCGTACGTACTGGACCGTCGACTCCACGCTCCGCGCGGCCGGCCTGCGCACCGCCCCCTACAGTGCGGGCGGCCGCCTCACGGGCTTCGCCGCCGGCCCCGACCGCACCCCGCTCGGGGGTGCCGGTGCGCCGCCGCAGGACTGGGGGTTCGTCCTGGCCGCCCGCGACCAGCAGCCCCGCCTGCACGTGGACCACGAGACGCCCGCGCTGCGCTCGCTGTCGACCGGCTCCCTCCAGGACGCGTCGCGGGACGCCGAACGCACCCGGGTGAACGGACTTCCGCCCTCGACGCTGCCGCATCCGCGGTATTCGTGACCCGGTGCGGTCCAGGCCGTAGGCTCGACCGCATGGAGCATCAGGTGTTCGTCCCGGTACCGGCAGACGACCTCCGCGCCGTGCTGCGCGACCCCGCCAGGGTGGCCCGGTGCGTACCGGGACTCCAGCAGGACGCCGACACGGGCGTCGGCCCGCTCGCCGGACGGCTCAAGGTGCGGGCCGGCGGCAGCACCGTCACCTACCGGGGGTCCGCGACCGTGGTCGAGCAGGACGCCGACCGCTTCACCTTCGAGGGTGAGGGCACGGAGGTGCGGGGCAGCGGCACCGTGAAGTTCTCCCTCGGCCTGCGCCTGACCCCGGCCCCGGGCGGGACCCGGATCGACTTCACCGCGCACGCCACCGCCGACGGGCGTGCCGCCTCCTTCGCCCCCGAGGCCGCGGCCACGGCCCTGCGCAGGCTGTTCGACCGGGCCGCCGCCCAGCTGGCCGCGGGATCCGCGATCAGCGACCCGGTCGCCGAGGCGGAGGACGCCGACGGGCCGGCCGGGCCGGAGGACGAGGTCACCGAGGTCACTGCCACGGTCTTCGAGACCGAGGTGCCGCCCCCGTCCCTGGACCCCGCCCTGGACCCGTTCCTGGCCGGCGGGTTCGAAGACCTCGACGCGGCCGGAGCCCCGCGGCCCCCGGCCGAGGCCGCCCACGCCCGCCGCACCATGATCGGCCGCAGTGCCGAGGAGGTGGACCACGCGCCCCCGCGCGGCCGGTACGCCCCGGTGCCCGCGCCGACCGCCACCGCGACCGGCGACAGCCTGCGCTGGATCGCCCCTGCCGCGGCGCTCGCGCTCGCCTCGGCCGTCGTGATCGGCCGGGCCCTGCGCCGCCGCCGCTGACCTGCGGCCTCGGCCGCGTCGACCCGCGGGGGGACACCCCCTAGGGTCGACCGCATGAGTACGCAACTGAGTGCCGGCGGCACCGAGGTGACTGTCGACCAGGAGAACGGCTGCCGGATCAGCAGTCTGCGCATTGACGGGACCGAGCTGCTGCGCCAGGGCTCCCACTACGGGTCCTTCCCGATGGTGCCGTGGTGCGGCCGCATGAAGGACGGCCGGTTCCACAACGGTGCGACCCTGCACCAGATGCCCCTCGACCATCCGCCGCACGCCCTCCACGGCTTCGGCCGTGACGCGTCGTGGCGGCAGGCCGGCGCCACCGCCACCGAGGCCGCCTTCACCTACGACCTCGTCGACCCGTGGCCGACCTCCGGCCGGGTCACCCAGGTCGTCACGCTCGCCGAGGACTCGCTGACCCTCACCATGGGCGTCGAGACGTACGGGGACTCCTTCCCGGCCCAGGCGGGCTGGCACCCCTGGTTCCTGCGCAACCTCGGCGGACAGGACGTCGAGATCGCCTTCGACCCCGCCTGGCAGGAGGAGCGCGGCGCCGACCACCTCCCCACCGGCAACCGCATCGACCGGAAGCCCGGCCCCTGGGACGACTGCTTCGGCATGCCCGACGGGGTCGACGTCACCCTCACCTGGCCCGGCGCACTGGAGCTGCGCATCACCAGCAGGTCCGAATGGGTGGTCGTCTACGACGAGCAGGCCGAGGCCGTCTGCGTCGAGCCGCAGTCCGGCCCGCCGAACGGGATCAACACCGCTCCGCGCCTGGTCACCCCCGTGGACCCGCTGGAGGTTTCCACGACCTGGACGTGGCGCCGGCTCGGCTAGCCCGCAACTAAGCTCGTCGGCATGAGTGACGTACGCGATGCGCTTCTGCAGCAGATCAAGGACAAGGCCGTCGTGCACGGCAAGGTGATCCTGTCCTCCGGCCGGGAGGCCGACTACTACATCGACCTCCGCCGGATCACCCTCGACGGCGAGGCGGCCCCGCTGGTCGGCCAGGTCATGCTCGACCTCACCGCCGAGCTCGACTTCGACTGCGTCGGCGGCCTCACCCTCGGCGCCGACCCGGTCGCCACCTCGATGCTGCACGCCTCCGCCGCGCGCGGTCAGCGCCTGGACGCCTTCGTGGTCCGCAAGGCGCAGAAGGCGCACGGCATGCAGCGCCGCATCGAGGGCACCGATGTGAAGGGCAAGCGCTGCCTGGTGGTCGAGGACACCTCGACCACCGGCGGATCCCCGCTGACCGCCGTCGAGGCCGTCCGCGAGGCCGGCGGCGAGGTCGTCGCCGTCGCCACGATCGTCGACCGCGGCGCTGCCGACGCGATCGCCGAGGCGGGCCTGCCGTACCTCACCGGCTACCGCCTCGAGGACCTCGGCCTGTCCTGACCGGCCACTGCGACAACTGGTGGCAAAGGTCCCCGGCTGCCCTTGAGGCAGTCCTGACCTGGTCTTTCCCCGCGGCCCGGGATGTTTCACGTGAAACATCCCGGGCCGTTCGCCCATCACGTGAGACCGGCGGGCTGGACCCTTGCGCGGAGTCTGGAAAGATAGGCGCGACGATGACGTCGCCCCCAGGTCAGGGCCCGCAACAAGCACACTCCCCGCACACCCAAGGAGCCGGCAGATGCCCATCGCAACCCCCGAGGTCTACAACGAGATGCTCGACCGGGCGAAGGCAGGCAAGTTCGCCTACCCGGCCATCAACGTGACCTCGTCCCAGACCCTGCACGCTGCGCTGCGGGGCTTCGCGGAGGCCGAGAGCGACGGCATCATCCAGATCTCCACCGGTGGTGCGGAGTTCCTGGGTGGCCAGCACAACAAGGACATGGTCACCGGCGCGGTCGCCCTGGCGGAGTTCGCGCACATCGTCGCCGCCAAGTACGACATCACCGTCGCGCTGCACACGGACCACTGCCCGAAGGACAAGCTGGACGGCTACGTACGTCCGCTCCTGGACATCTCCGCCGAGCGCGTCGCCCGCGGTCTGAACCCGCTCTTCCAGTCGCACATGTGGGACGGCTCCGCCGAGACCCTGGCCGACAACCTGGCCATCGGCCAGGAGCTGCTCGCCAAGGCCGTCGCGGCAAAGATCATCCTCGAGGTCGAGATCACCCCGACCGGCGGCGAGGAGGACGGCGTCAGCCACGAGATCAACGACGAGCTCTACACCACCGTCGAGGACGCGATCCGTACCGCCGAGGCCCTGGGCCTGGGCGAGAAGGGCCGCTACCTGCTGGCCGCCTCCTTCGGCAACGTCCACGGCGTCTACAAGCCGGGCAACGTCGTCCTGCGCCCCGAGCTCCTCAAGGACCTCCAGGCCGGTGTCGCCGAGAAGTTCGGCAAGGCCTCGCCGTTCGACTTCGTCTTCCACGGCGGTTCGGGCTCCTCGGCCGAGGAGATCGCCACCGCGCTGGAGAACGGCGTCGTGAAGATGAACCTGGACACCGACACCCAGTACGCCTTCACCCGCCCGGTCGTGGACCACATGTTCAGCAACTACGCCGGCGTCCTGAAGGTCGACGGCGAGGTCGGCACCAAGTCGAAGTACGACCCGCGCACCTGGGGCAAGGCCGCCGAGGCGGGCATGGCGGCGCGTGTCGTCGAGGCGTGCGCGAACCTGCGCTCCGCCGGCACCAAGATCAAGTAGTCGGCCGCCGCGGCCGCGGCAGCAGTCGCACAGGAGGGCCCGGCCCCCGTCCCAGGACGGAGGCCGGGCCCTCCGGCGTTCCCGTGCGGGGAGGCCGGTGGACGGTGACTCCTCGATGGTGTGAACTGCATGCTGCGTCGGGGGCGTGGAGGGGGACAGGGGCACATGAGGGCTGGACGACCGCAGGTGAAGCAGGACCGTGCGGTGCGGACCCGCCGGGCGATCCTGGAGGCCGCCGCGGTGGTGTTCGAGGACCGCGGGTACGACGCGGCCAAGCTGACGGACATCGTCAGCCTGGCCAAGGTCACCAAGGGCGCGCTCTACTTCCACTTCGAGTCGAAGGAGCACCTGGCGCAGGCCGTGATCGAGGCCCAGGTGAACCTGCACGCGCCGTTCGCACCGCAGGAGTTCAAGGCGCAGGAGTTCGTCGATGTCGGCATGGTGTTCTCACACCGCCTCCGGTACGACGTGCTGATGCGCGGCAGCGCGCGGCTCACCCTGGAGCACAACGGGCGGGAGCTGGACCGGGCGGCGCCGTATCTGGGGTGGATCGAGCTGCACACCGCCCTGATGGCGGAGGCGAAGGAGCGCGGCGAACTGCTCCCGCACGTGGACCCGTCGGCGGCCGCGCGGCTGGTGGTCGGGGCCTTCGCCGGGCTCAACGTCATGTCGCAGACGCTCGGCCTCGAACTGGACCGGGAGGTCTCGGCGCTCTACGCGAGCGTGATGCCGGGCCTGGTGATCCCGGCCGTCGCGGAGCGGCTCGACACCGCGCCCGGCCGCGGCGCCAGGGCACTGCACGACCCGAACGAGGCCTGCCGATGCGATCGCCCCCCGCCGCCGCGCCTCCCCGCCCCACCCCTCCCCCCAACCTGACCCCACCCCTCCCCCCAACCTGACCCCACCACCCCCTCAATCCCCGCGCCCCACCCCCCGCCCCACCCTGCGGCCCGGCCTGCGGCCCGGCCTGCGGCCCGGCCTGCGGCCCGGCCTGCGGCCCGGCCGCAGCGCCCCCGGGCCTGCTGGCCCCCCGGGCCTGGTGGGATGTCCGGGCTGGGCCCACAGCCTGGCGGTGTGGCCGGTCCGGGGCCGCGGTTGTGCCGCCGGTTTTGCGGACCACCGCACCCGGCAGACTGGGGGCATGTCCATTCACCAGAACCTGCTCGGGGGCCCCGCCCCCACCCACCTCCCCGACGAGCCCGGCCGTGCCGCCATCGCCGCCGGCACGCCGGCCGTCGAGGTGGCCGCCGCGCACCCCACCTCCTCCCTCGCCTGGGCGGTCCTCGCCGACGAGGCGTTCGCCGCCGGCAGCACGGTGGAGTCGTACGCCTACGCCCGTACGGGCTACCACCGCGGCCTCGACGCGCTGCGCCGCGCCGGGTGGAAGGGCCACGGCCCGGTCCCGTGGGAGCACGAGCCGAACCGCGGTTTCCTGCGCGCCCTGCACGCCCTGGCCCGCGCGGCCGGCGAGATCGGCGAGAAGGAGGAGTACGAGCGCTGCACGACCTTCCTGCGCGACTCGTCCCCGACCGCGGCGGACACGCTGAGCGCCTGAGGCCGTACGGCGGGGAGTGACGCGCGGACATCTCATGTGGTCTGCGTCACTCCCCGCTGGAGCGCCGGCGCGACGGCGTCCTATGATGCGGGCAGGGGACCGGGGCTCCACTCACCTCACGGAAGGAGCGGACCGCTACCCGGAAGCACGTGTCGAGGAGACAGCGATGTCGAACACCCTTGATGCCTCCGGAGTCGGCGGGGAAACCCCGAACCTCGACTTCGACGGCACGACCCCGTACGAGGACTACGTCCAGGCGGACGTCCTCACCCACCTCCAGCACCTCCGCTCGGACGACCCCGGCGAGATGGTCTTCCTGGTCACGACCCAGGTCATGGAGCTGTGGTTCACGGTCATCGTCCACGAGTGGGAAACCGCGGCGAAGGCCCTGCGCGAGGACCGCATCCCGGTCGCGATGGATGCGCTGAAACGTTCCCTCCGTGAACTGGAGGCCCTCAACGCCTCCTGGCGCCCGCTCGCCCAGCTCACCCCGGCGCAGTTCAACGCCTACCGCGGTGCCCTCGGCGAAGGTTCCGGTTTCCAGTCGGCGATGTACCGCCGGATGGAGTTCCTGCTCGGCGAGAAGTCCTCCTCCATGCTCGTCCCGCACCGGGGCGCTCCGCGCGTCCACGCGGAGCTGGAGAAGGCCCTCCAGGAGCCCAGCCTCTACGACGAGGTGCTGCGCCTCCTGGCCCGCCGCGGCCTGCCGGTCCCGGAGTCCGTCCTGCACCGCGACCTCTCGGTGCGCTACGAGGCCTCTCCCGAGGTCGAGGCCGTCTGGACCGGCCTGTACGCCGCCCCCGACGAGAACCCGGACCTCCACCGGCTCGGCGAGGTCCTCACCGATGTCGCCGAGCTCGTCTGGCGCTGGCGCAACGACCACCTGGTGGCCACCCGCCGTGCGATGGGCGCGAAGACCGGCACGGGCGGCTCGGCCGGTGTGACCTGGCTGGAGAAGCGCGCCACGAAGAACGTCTTCCCGGAGCTCTGGACGGCGCGCAGCTATGTCTGACACCCCCGAGGTCATAGAGGGCACGGAAGGCACGGAAGGCGCGGAGGACATGGCGGTGGACCTCCGCAGCCGCGCCGCCGCCCTGGACGCCGCCGACGAGCTGGCGAAGCTGCGCGAGCGCTTCACCCTCCCCGAAGGCGTCGTCTACCTGGACGGCAACTCGCTCGGCGCGCTTCCGGCCGGCGTGGCCGCGACCACGGCCGATGTCGTGGCCCGGCAGTGGGGCGAGCTCCTCATCCGCTCGTGGGACGAGAGCGGCTGGTGGACCGCGCCGGAGCGGATCGGCGACAAGATCGCCCCGCTCATCGGAGCCGCCCCCGGCCAGGTGGTCGTCGGCGACTCCACCAGCGTCAACCTCTTCAAGGCGCTGGTCGGCGGCGCCCGCCTCGCGGCTCCCGGCCGGACGAAGCTGCTCGTCGACTCCGCGACGTTCCCCACCGACGGCTACATCGCGCAGTCGGCGGCCCGGCTGGCCGGCCTGACCGTCGTCCCGGTGGACCCCTCGCAGGCGGCGGAGGCGATCGACGCGGACACCGCCGTGGTCCTCCTCAACCACGTCGACTACCGCAGCGGCCGGCTGCACGACCTGCCGGCCCTCACGGCGGCGGCCCGCGCCGCCGGGGCGGTCGTGGTCTGGGACCTGTGCCACTCCGCGGGCGCCCTGCCCGTGGGGCTCGACGCCCACGACGTCGACCTGGCGGTCGGCTGCACGTACAAGTACCTCAACGGAGGCCCCGGCGCCCCCGCGTACCTGTACATCGCCGCCCGCCACCAGGACACCTTCGACTCCCCCCTCCCCGGCTGGAACGGTCACGCGGACCCCTTCGCGATGACCCCTGCCTACGAGGCGGCGCGGGGCGCGACCCGCGGCCGCGTCGGCACCCCGGACATCCTGTCCATGCTGGCGCTGGAGGCGGCGCTCGACGCCTGGGACGGCGTCGCCGTCGAGGCGGTGCGCGCCAAGTCCCTCGCCCTGACCGACTTCTTCCTCGAATGCGTGGCGGCGTACGTCCCGCAGGGCCTGGTCGAGTCGGTCACCCCGGCCGAGCACGAGCGCCGCGGCAGCCAGGTCTCGCTGCGGACCGAGAACGCCCGTGAGGTCATGGGTGAGCTCATCGCCCGGGGGGTCATCGGCGACTTCCGCGCACCCGACGTCCTGCGCTTCGGCTTCACCCCGCTCTACGTCGGTTTCGCCGACGCGGAGCGCGCAGCGCGCACGCTGGGTCACATTTTCGGGTGACGCGGTAGCGAAACGTCACATCACTGGGCGGGCGGGGCTACGGCTCCGTCCGCCCGGTCATATTCCGGGCCCAGCACGGAACAGCCCGTTCCGGACTGATACGGTCCCGCTCTGCCGGAACACCGGAACATCTGTCCCCGCTGTCCCACGCGTTACCGAGAGGTTGAGCCGATGACGGACCCCGCCGCCGTGGAACGGGACGCCGCCGAGGCCGCCTCGGCCTTCGCCCATCCGGCGGTCGCACCGGACGTGACGGCCGCTTACGGGGAACACCCCGACCACGTCGTCGACTTCTACGCCCCGCGCGGGGAGACCACGGGCCCGGTCCCGCTGGTGGTGGTCCTGCACGGCGGGGCGTGGCGGGCCCCCTACGACAGGCAACACATCACCCCCTTCGCGGACTTCCTGGCCCGGCGCGGTTTCGCCGTCGCCAACGTCGAGTACCGGCGCGGCAGTTCCCTGCCGCGCCAGAACGCGGAGGGGCCGGTCGCCGGGCGCTGGCCGGAGACCTTCGACGACGTCGCCGCCGCGATGGACGCCCTCCCGGGCCTGGCCGCGACCGCCCTGCCGCAGGCCGATATCCGCCGTGTGGTCGTCACGGGGCACTCGGCGGGCGGCCACCTCGCGCTGTGGGCCGCGGCCCGGCACGTGCTTCCGTACGGCTCGCCGTGGCGGCTGCCCGTCCCGCCGATGCTGCGCGGGGTGGTGGCGCTGGCTCCGATCGCGGACTTCACGGTGGCGGAGGAGCTGGGCGTGTGCGGCGGGGCGAGCGCGCAGCTCCTGGGCGGTGCGGAGCACTGGGACGAGCGGCTGCCGTCGGCCGACCCGGCGTCGCTGCTGCCGACGGGCATCGCCACGGCGGTGGTCCAGGGCCGGGACGACATCGTGGTCCCGCAAGCGGTGGCCGAGGCGTACGTGGCGGAGGCGGCGAAGGCGGGGGAGATGGTGGGGCTGACCCTGCTCGACGGGGTCGGGCACTTCCCGCTGATCGACCCGGCGGCGGACGCCTGCGCGGTGGTCGCGGAGGAGATCTCCCAGCTGGCCTGGTAGCGGACTCCGGTCCTCCGCCGCACCGCCGGTGACCTGCGCGGAAACCCGTGGCGGGAGTCGCCGGCACGCTGGGTACTCTGGTCAAGCTTTGATCAGTTTGCGCCAAAGGACCAACAAAATGGGGGGGCCGGTGCGTAATCACCGACTCGTAATGACCGCTGCCCTCGTGGCGGCGGGTCTCGGGCTCAGCCCGAGCGCGGCCTCGGCCACCGAAGGGCCGACCAAGGCCGTAGCGCCGAGCCCGGCGAAGGCCGGGGAGGCCGCCGCCAAGACGTTCCGCAGCCCTGCCGACCGAACGGTCAGCACGGCGCTGCCGGGCAGCCGCAGCAAGGCCGCCGTGGACCACCCGGGGATCGCGGTGGCGATCGAGGGCCGCAGCTTCAGCGCGTACGGACTCGAGCTCGAGACCAGGATCACGGGTCCGGACGGCGTCACGCTCGACGTGGTCGTCGACTGGGGCGACGGCAAGACGGAGAAGACGACCCTCAAGGGGTCCGGCGAGCTGGCCCACGGCCACACGTACGCCGAGGTCGGCAGCTACACCGTGAAGGTCACCGCGACCGACACCGCAGGCGCCGTCCAGGGTGCCAACGAGATCGCGTTCGTGACCCCGGGCTCCAAGTTCACCCCGCACGCCCCGACCCGGCTGCTGGACACCCGTGACGGCACGGGCACGAAGGCCGGCAAGGTCGCCGCGCGGGGCGCGACCCGCGTGAAGGTGGCCGGCAACTCCGGCATTCCCGCGGGAGTCGAGGCGGTCGCCCTCAACGTCACCGTCACCAACACCACCGCCGGCGGTCACATCACGGTGTGGCCCGGGGACAAGGGCTCCGAGCGGCCCGGCACATCGAACCTCAACTACACGGCCGGCCAGTCCGTTCCGAACCTGGTCATCGTCCCGGTGGGCGCCGACGGCCACGTGGAGCTCTTCAACGGCGGCTGGGAGTCGGTCGACCTGGTCGCCGACGTCACGGGCTACTTCACCCGTACCGCGGCCAGCGGCTACACCTCGATGACCCCTGCGCGGTTCGTCGACACCCGCGAGGGTCTGGGCACGGCCAAGGGCCAGCTCGCCGGGCGGGCTGCCTTCACCACCCAGATCGGCGATCTGCGCGGCGTGCCCAAGGGCATCACGGCCGTCGCGCTGAACGTGACGGTGACCAACCCGAAGGAGGCCGGGCACCTGTCCGTCTTCCCGGGTGGCGGGCAGACTCCCACCGCGTCGAACCTGAACTTCTCCGCCGGTCAGACGGTGGCGAACTCGGTGATCGTGCCGGTCGGTCCCGACGGCAGGATCAGCGTCTTCAACGGCGGCTGGGCGGGCACCGATGTCGTCGTGGACGTCGTGGGCCACTACAGCAAGGACGGCAAGGCCGCATACCGGCCCATCGGCCCGTGGCGGACCCTGGACACCCGCGACCCGGAAAGCAGTTGGTGGGGTGGCCGTCTGCCGGCCCGCGGGTACATCCCGCAGTGGTACTCGCCCGACGACCACGAGGGTGACGAGGCCCTCGTGCTGAACACGACGGTGACCAACACCGTCGATTCCGGCTTCCTCTCCGTGGCCCCGAGCCCCTTCCCGTGGCTGATCAACGACCAGCCCGGGGCGCCTGTCCCGCCCCGTCCCGACTCCTCCAGCCTGAACTGGACGAAGGGCGCCACCGTCGCGAACCTGGTGCAGGCCGGTGACGGCGAGCACGGCATCGTCCACTTCTGGAACCAGGGCTGGAAGGACGCCGACCTGATCGTCGACCTCTTCGGCGTCTACGAGACCGACTGATCCACCGCCGAGCGCCCCGGGGACTGCCTCCCCGGGGCGTTCAGCGTTCGGGCGGTCTGCCGCCCGGCGCCAGGTGCTCCACCAGTTCGGCCAGGTCCTCGCAGACCTGCTCGATCCGCAGCCGTACGTTGTTCTGCTCGGTGACCAGCGCGGACAGCAGCAGTCCGGTCAGGGCGGCCGCTCCGTTGAGGGCCTGCAGGTTGACCATGAGTTCCAGCAGGCTGTACTCGGTGAACGGCCCGACGTGATCGTGCGCCGCCGAGATCGCCAGGATCGAGATCAGCAGGGCGCACGGCGCGCTCCCGGCGAACTGGAAGCGTACGGCCGCCCAGATCAGCAGCGGGAAGACGAGGAAGAGCACGGACAGGTGGCTGCGGGTGGCCACCAGGGTGACGATCACGGACGTGACCGCCAGCGCCGACACCTCGACCAGCCGGTAGTCGTCCCGGGGCAGCCGGGCCCGGCGCAGGACCAGCAGCAGCGGGGTCAGTACGAGCACCCCCATGGCGTCCCCGACCCACCAGGCCGCCCACACCGGCCAGAATCCGCCCCGGGGCAGATCGCCGGTGAGGACGAGGGTCCAGGTCCCGGCCGTCGCGCTGATCAGCATCGGTAACAGGCCGCCCAGGAAGACGAGCGCCAGCGCGTCCCGCAGCCGGTCCATCTCCGTGCGGAAGTCCACCCGGCGCAGCATCAGGTACGCGCACACGGGGGCGATGGTGTTCCCCGCGAGGATGCCGAGGTCGCTGAGATCGAATTCGCTGATGCGCTCGATCGCGAAGTAGGTGCCGAGGGAGATCCCCGGCCAGACCCGCAGGCCCAGCCAGAGCAGGGCGGCCAGTGCGATGCCGGTGGGCAGCCACAGCGGGGTGACCTGGGCACCGTCGACGGTCACGCTCTGGCGCAGGCCGATCCGCCCGCCGATGTAGTAGGCGACGGAGACGGCGAGGATCAGTAGGAGCAGTTCGGCCGGACGTCGCCATCCCTCGGTGCGCACCGCTTCATCAGACAACAGCCCGCGGGCCGGGCGGGGCGTGACACGCGCTACGCCGTCCCACGGGGTTCCGGGCCGCAGTCCTCGCCCGGGCCGGTTTCCGGGGCGGGTCCGGCCGCGTCGTGGCTGAGGACGAGCACCGCGGCGTCGTCCGCGTGGCCCGTCGAATCGGCCACCTTCATCACCTCTGCGGCCAGCTCGGCGGGGTCGGTGCCCGCCGCCTCCCGGACGACCTTGACCACGCGTTCGAGCCCCACTTCGAGCGGGAACCGGGGGCCCTCGACCACGCCGTCGGTGAGCAGGACGATCGATCCCGCCTCCGTCAGCCGCCGCCGGGTCACCGCGTACGCCGATCCGGGCACCAGGTTCAGCGGCAGTCCGCCGTTGTCCTCGGCTATGCCGTACTGGCCGTCGACGGTGGCCCAGACCGCGGGGACGTGACCGGCCCGGGCGCTCTCCAGTTCCCAGGTCTCCGGGTCGAAGCGGAGCAGGCTGCAGGTGGCGAAGAGGTCCCGGTTCATGGAGAGCAGCACTTCGTTGGCCCGGCTCAGCACCTCGCCGGGATCGACGACCACGGCCGCCACGGCCCGCAGGCAGATCCTGACCTGCCCCATGAAGGCGGCCGCGTCGACGTCGTGCCCCTGGACGTCACCGATGCAGAAGGCGAGGGCGCCCTCCGGCAGCCGGAAGCCGTCGTACCAGTCGCCGCCGATGTCCAGGCCGTGCCGGGCGGGCGAGTACCGGGCCGCGGTGCGCAGGCCCGGCAGGCAGGGGAGCGAGGTGGGCAGCATCTCGCGCTGCAGGGCCTCGGCCAGTTCCACGCGGGCCTGCTGGAGCTCCACGCCCTGCCGCGCCTGCGCGGTCAGCCGGCCGAGCATGCTCAGCAGGTCGGCGCTGGCCACCCTGGGGGGACGGCGCCGGCTCATCGAAGGCTCCGACGATGGTGCATCCGTCCCTGCTTCCGCCGCGGAAAAGACGTGCCCATCATATTTCCGCCCACCCGGACCGCGCCTTCCGAGATCGCCACGCCGGGGCCGCACGCGGGCCCGGTCCCCTTGTCGGCCCGGGAATCGAGGGGCTTCTCACGATCTTGCAACCGGACCGGACTCGCACTCGTGTTCAAGGGAGACCATGTTCGACCGTTGAAGATGTAAATGGGGGGATCGGTGCGCAATCGCCGACTCGTGGTTTCCGCTGTCCTGGTGGCGGCGGGTGCAGGTCTCATGCCCGGGATCGCCCAGGCGGCGCCCGGCGTGCCGGCGGGTCCCGCCGGCCAGGGGGTGGCCGCGCCCGGGACCGGTCCGGACGCGACGCGGGGGACCGGGGGCAGGACGTACAGCAGCCCCGCCGAGCGTACGGTCGTCACCTCGCGGCCCGGCGCCGAGGCCGGGGAGAAGAACGCGCGGGCCAAGGGCGCCCAAGGGGTGCAGGGGGTGCAGGATCCCTCCACGTCCATCTACCTGACCGCGCACACCGCCATGGCGCGGTCGATCGAGATGCGGGCCCACATCATCGACTACGACGCCCCCGCCCTCGACGTCGTCGTCTCCTGGGGCGACGGCACCACGGACACGTACTCCCTGCCCGCCGGCGGTTCCTCCGACGCGCGGGACCTCAAGCACACGTACACCGATCTCGGCACCTACGACGTCAAGGTGACGGCGAAGGACGCGGCCAAGGGCACCGAGGCGGTGAACGAGCTCAAGTTCACCACCAAGGGCGCCGCGTTCACCGCGCACGAGCCGACCCGGCTGCTCGACACCCGTGCGGGCGTCGGCGCCGCGAAGGCCAAGGTCGGTCCGCGCAGCTCGGTGGCCCTGAAGGTCGCGGGCACGGCCAAGGTTCCCGCGGGGGCCACCGCGGTCGCCCTCAACGTCACCGCCACCAACACCTCGGGACCGGGTCACGTCTCGGTCGCGTCCAGGAAGGACTGGGCCGAGGGCGGTGAGACGTCGAACCTGAACTTCGCCGCCGGGCAGACCGTCCCGAACCTGGTGATCGAGGCGATCGGAGAGGACGGGTACATCCACCTGTTCAACGGCGGCTGGGAGCCGGTCGACCTCATCGCCGACGTCACCGGCTACTTCGCGCCCTCGCCCGCGGACGGCTGGGGCGCGCTGAGCCCGACCCGCGTCGTGGACACCCGTGAGGGCCTCGGCACGGCGAAGGGCCAGGTCCCCGGCCAGGGCACCTTCGGCGTCGAGATCGCCGGGCGGGCGGGCGTGCCGAAGGGCGCCGGCGCGGTGGCGGTCAACCTGACCGTGACCAACCCGCGGTCGGCCGGCCACCTGACGGCCTACCCGAGCGGGAAGGCTGCCCCGGCGACCTCGAACGTGAACTTCACCGCCGGGCAGACCGTCGCCAACTCGGCGGTCGTGCCGATCGGGCCCGACGGGAAGATCAACGTGCGCAACGGCGGCTGGGACCCGGCCGACGTGGTGGTCGACGTGGTCGGCTACTACACCCCCGAGAGCCGTTCCGCCCTCGTGGCCCACGGGTTCCCGTACCGGCTCCTGGACACCCGCAAGGACAGCTGGGGCGGCTGGAAGGCCGGCCCGCTGAAGGCCCGTACGCACTTCCCGATGCGGCTCGAGGGCGACACGACCACCCCCGACGTCGACGGCTGGGTGCTGAACACCACCGTCACCAACACCCGCGGAAACGGCTTCCTGTCCGTGACGCCGGACCCGAACTTCTGGTCCGACTACGCGAACGGCACCGCGGTGACGCCGCCGCGGCCCGTCGCCTCGGCCCTGAACTGGACGAAGGGCGCGACCGTCGCGAACGTGGCGCAGACGCCCGGGGGCAAGGGCGGCATGATCGACCTGTGGAACCAGGGCTGGGAGGACACCGACCTGCTCGTCGACCTGCTCGCCTACTACCAGACGAACTGATCCGTCCGCGGGTGCGCGCCCGTACGCGCGGAAGGGGCGGTGCGCCGTACGGCGCACCGCCCCTTCGTGCCGCTGCGGGGCTGCCTAGAGGAAGGAGTTGATCTCGATCGTCTCGGTGCGGCCGGGGCCGACGCCGATCGCGGAGATCGGGGCGCCCGACATCTCCTCCAGGGCCTTCACGTAGGCCCGGGCGTTCGCCGGCAGGTCCTCGAAGGTCTTGGCCTTGGTGATGTCCTCGGACCAGCCGGGAAGGTATTCGTAGATCGGCTTCGCGTGGTGGAAGTCGGTCTGCGAGTAGGGCAGCTCCTCGACGCGCTTGCCGTCGATCTCGTACGCGACGCAGACCGGGATCTGCTCCCAGCCGGTCAGCACGTCCAGCTTGGTGAGGAAGAAGTCGGTGAGACCGTTCACGCGGGTGGCGTAACGTGCGATCGGCGCGTCGAACCAGCCGCAGCGACGGTCGCGGCCGGTGGTCACACCGCGCTCGCCGCCGATGCGGCGCAGGTCCTCGCCGTCCTGGTCGAACAGCTCGGTCGGGAACGGGCCCGCGCCGACGCGGGTGGTGTAGGCCTTGAGGATGCCGATGACACGGCTGATCTTCGTCGGGCCGACGCCGGTACCGGTGCAGGCGCCGCCTGCGGTCGGGTTCGACGAGGTGACGAAGGGGTAGGTGCCGTGGTCGACGTCGAGCAGGGTGCCCTGGCCGCCCTCGAAGAGCACGACCTTGTCCTCGTCCAGCGCGTTGTTGAGGATCAGGGTGGTGTCGGCGACGTAGCCCTTGATCTGGTCCGCGTACTGGAGCATCTCCTCCACGATCGCCCCGGCCTCGATGGCGCGGCGGTTGTAGAGCTTCGCGAGGAGCTGGTTCTTGCCCTCCAGCGCCGCTTCGACCTTCTGGGTGAGGATCGACTCGTCGTAGAGGTCCTGGACCCGGATGCCGACGCGGTTGATCTTGTCGGCGTAGGTCGGGCCGATGCCGCGACCGGTCGTACCGATCTTGCGCTTGCCGAGGAAGCGCTCGCCGACCTTGTCGAGGGTGACGTTGTACGGCGTGATCAGGTGCGCGTTGCCGCTGATGAGCAGCTTGGAGGTGTCGATGCCGCGCTCGTTGAGACCGCGCAGCTCGGAGAGCAGGACGGCCGGGTCGACGACGACGCCGTTACCGATGACCGGGGTGCATCCGGGGGAGAGGATGCCGGAAGGGAGAAGGTGCAGCGCGTACTTCTGGTCGCCGACGACGACCGTGTGGCCGGCGTTGTTGCCACCCTGGTAGCGCACTACATAGTCAACGGATCCACCGAGCAGGTCGGTGGCCTTTCCCTTGCCCTCGTCACCCCACTGAGCTCCGAGCAGCACAAGAGCGGGCACAGGCGTACACCTCTTCCGGATGGGGCATGTCCAAGGTCAGGGGGGCGTACGACGATGTACGCGGGCTGAGCCGTCGGACGGGTTGCCCCGGAATAGACGAAGGCCCTGGCGCAATAGCGCAAGGGCCTCTTGCACAAAGATGCTACCCGAGGAAGGACCGAGGTGTCGGCTCCAGAGCCCACCATGAGCCAAGCGGGCGCGCCGGTAGGCGGTCTGCTGGTGCTCGTCGACCCGGTCGCCCGCCGTCTTGACGGCGAGTCCGTGCGGATCGCGAAAGATGTGTTGTCAGCGGGAGCGGCGGCGAAAATCTGCCTCCCGGATTCGCAGGAGGAGTTTGCGCGGGCGCTCGCCCGCCGGGGTCATCGTCAGCCGGTGATCGTGGGCGACGACCGGGCACTGGTGCGGGCGGTGGGGCTGCTGCACCGGGAGCGGGGGCTCGGCGAGAGCGCTCTTGCGCTCGTTCCGGTGGGACCGGTGGGGTCCCTGGCGCTGGCGAGTTCCCTGGGGGTGCCCCAGTCCGCCGTCGCGGCGGCCCGGGCGGTGCTCGACGGGTCGGTCAAGACGTGCGACCTGCTGGTCGACGACAGCGACGGCGTGGTGCTGGGCGCGCTGCGGATCCCGCCGCTGCGGGGGCCGGAGCGGGTCCCGCGGCCGGCCGGGCCGTCGGTGTGGAGCGCGTACCGCTCCCTGGTGCGCACGCTGGTCCGGCCGGTGGCGGCTGCGGGCGGGGTGGGCGGCGGGCACCACCGGCTGCGGGTGGAGGCCGACGGGGTCCTGCTGGCCGATGTGGACCAGCCGGTGGCGGACGTCTCGGTGCGCACGCGGGGCGACGGCGAACCGGCGGAGGTCTCGGTACGCACGGGCGGCGGCTTCGCCGGTTCGACGGTGACGGCCCGGGCGAAGACGGTGACGGTGTCCGGCGCGGACTTCCGCTACCGGGCCGACGGCGCGATGGCCGGTCCCGTCCGCCGCCGTACGTGGACGCTGCGCCCCGGGGCATGGATGCTCACCCTGCCCCGGTGACGGAGCCGGCGCGGGCGGCGTCGGCGGCGCGGGAGGCGCTGGGCGACTGGCGGCGGGACGCGCTGCTGCTCTGTCTGCTGCCGGTGTTCTGCTGGCCCGCGGTGGTCGCTGCGGTGCTCACGCGCCCCGTGATGCTGGTGGTGCTGCTGGGCCCGGTGGCGCTCGGGGTGCGCGAGCTGCACGCCGTCCGCCGGGTGCGCCGGGTCCTGCGGGACCCGGCGGTGCACTGGGTCCCCTACGAGGCCGAGGTGGTGCGGCTGCGGTGGCGGGCGCCGGTGCTGGTCCTGGGGGAAGGTGCGCGGGTGCTGACCCTGGGGGTGCTGGGCCGGCGGGTCCTGCCGCCGCGTCCGTGGCCCCGCAGGGAGTCGGCACCGTCCGTGCGGGTGGTGCTGCTGGCGGGGGATCCGGCGCGGGGCGGGGTCCTGTGGGTCCCGGACGCCCGCCGGCTGGGCCTGGCCCGGCCCGCCCGAGTCCCGCGCGGCCGGTCGCGGGCCGGGGGCTGCCCGGTGGGCGCCGTCCGGCCGGGGCCGGCCGCGCGCGGAGCCCCTGTCGTGGACCCCGCTCCCGGCCCCCACCGCCGGGGCGACACCACGGCCTGAAACCCGGATGGGGCGACGACGGCAGGGCCTAGAACTCCACGAGCAGGCTCTTCAGCCCGCGGATGACGTAGCCGTCCTGCCACTGAGGCTCCTCGACGAGCCGCAGGGGCGGCACGCCGTCCGCAAGCAGCGCCCCGAACGAGGCCTCCAGCTCGCGTCGCGCCAGCGGCGCCCCCAGGCAGTAGTGGATCCCCGCCCCGAAGGTCAGGTGCGGATTGTCGGCCCGTGCGAGGTCCAGGACGTCGGGGTCCGCGAAGCGCGCGGGATCACGGTTCGCGGATCCGAAGAGCAGTGCCACCTCGGCCCCGCGCGGGATGTCGGTGTCGCCGACGCGGATGTCGTCGAGCACCCAGCGCTCGAACATCTGCAGGGGAGTGTCGTACCGCATGAGTTCATCCACAGCTGTGGACAACTTTTCGGGATCGCGGCCGGCGCGGAGCGCGGCGAGCTGGTCGGGGTTGCGCAGCAGCGCCCACCAGCCGTTGACCGTGGTGTTGACGGTGGCCTCGTGCCCGGCGTTCAGCAGGAGGACGCAAGTGGAGATCATCTCCTGCTCGCTGAGCCGCCCCTCGTCGTCGTGGGCGGCGATCAGCCCGGAGATCAGGTCCTCGCCGGGGCGCGTGCGCCGCTCGGCGATCAGCTCCCGCAGATACGCGCTGAAGTCGACGCTCGCCCGCACCGCCCGCCGTGCCGTCTCCTCGTCGGGCCGCAGCTCGAACATCCCGCAGATGTCCGCCGACCAGGGCCTCAGTAACCCCCGGTCCGACTCCGGCACGCCCAGCAGCTCCGCGATCACGGCCACCGGCAGCGGCTCGGCGACCGTGGCGAGCAGGTCCCCGCCCCCGTCCGCGAGCAGCCGTCCCACCAGTTCCCCGGCCATCCGCCGCACGGCCGGCACCAGCTGCTCCACCGTCCGCGGGGTGAACGCCTTCGCCACCAGCCTGCGCACCCGGGCGTGCGCAGGATCCTCCAGGTCCAGCAGGCCGTTGCCGTTGAGCACGTGGAAGGGCTCGTGCTCCGGCGGCGGCGCCTGGCGCCCGAACTCCTCGTGCGAGAACCGGTGGAGGTAGGTCCGGCCCAGCCGCCGGTCCCGCAGCAGCGCGCTCACATCGGCGTAGTGCGGCACCAGCCACTGCCCGGTGGCCTCCCACCAGATGGCCCGCCCCCGTTCCCGCAACTCCCGGTAGGCCGGGTACGGATCGGCGACGAACGCGGCATCCCACGGATCAAAGCCCATCCCCGCAGACTAAGCGCTCTGCCCGGCTCACCCTCCGGATCAGGCCGGTGTCACCAGCCGGGTCTCATAGGCGAACACGGCCGCCTGCGTCCGGTCCCGCAGGCCCAGCTTCACCAGGATCCGGCTCACATGGGTCTTGATCGTGGACTCCGCGACGATCAACCGGTCGGCTATCTCCGCGTTGGACAGTCCCTGCGCGATCAGGATCAGCACCTCCGTCTCCCGCTCCGTCAGCTCGCCCACCCCCGCCGGATCCGCGAGCCGGCGCGCCTCGGAGATCTTCGAGAACTCCGCTATCAGCCGCTTGGTCACCGACGGCGCCAGCAGGGCCTCGCCGGCCGCCACCACCCGCACTCCGTCCGCCAGTTGACGGGCCGAGGCGTCCTTCAGCAGGAACCCGGAGGCCCCGGCCCGCAGCGCCTGGTACACGTACTCGTCGAGGTCGAAGGTCGTCAGGACCAGTACCTTCGCGTCCGTGTCCGAGGCCACGATCTCCCGCGTCGCCTCCAGGCCGTTCATCTGGGGCATCCGGATGTCCATCAGCACCACGTCCGGCCGCAGCGCCGCCACCTGCGCGATGGCCTCCCGGCCGTCGACCGCCTCGCCCACCACCTCGATGCCGTCCATGGCGTTCAGCAGAACGGAGAACCCCTCACGGACCATCATCTGGTCGTCGACGATCAGCACCCTGATCGTCATGCCGTCCCCTCCTGCGGCTCGGGCACCGGCTCGGGACGGTTGCGCACCGGAATGAACACCGCGACCTCGTACCCGCCGGACTCCGTCCGCGCGGCCGTCATCTCCCCCTCCAGCATGGCCACCCGCTCCCGCATCCCGGTGATCCCGTGGCCGGCCCCGGGCGAGGGCCGCACATCCCCGGTCGGCGCCTCGTTGACGACCCGTATGCCCAGGCCGCCCAGCACGTACGACACCTCCACCCCGGCCGACGCGCCCGGTGCGTGCCGCAGGGTGTTGCTCAGGGCCTCCTGGATGATCCGGTACGCCGACAGCTCCACGCCCTGCGGCAGCTCCCGCACCGCACCCGTGATCGTCTTCTCCACACTCAGCCCGGCCTCGCGCACATTGGCCAGCAGCCCGTCCAGCGAGGCCAGCGTCGGCTGCGGGGCGTCCGGCGCCTCGTAGTCCGCGGAGCGCACCACACCCAGCACCCGCCGCAGCTCCGTCAGGGCCGCCACCGCGTTCTCCCGGATGGTGACGAACGCCGCCTCCAGCTCCGGCGGCGGGTTCTTCACCCGGTATGGAGCGGCCTCCGCCTGGATCGCCACCACCGACATGTGGTGCGCCACCACGTCGTGCAGCTCCCGCGCGATCGTGGTCCGCTCCTCCAGCAGCGTCCGCTTGTCCCGCTCGACGGCCGTGACCTCCTGCTGCGCGCTCACCTCCGCCTTGGCGTGCCGGCGTATCTGGATGCTCCCGGCGATCACCAGGGCGAACGCCGAGGTCACAGCCATCTCCGGTGCGTTCGACCCCCACTCGCCGGTGAACACCACGGAGATCGCGGCGCCCAGCGCGAGGGTCAGCGCCCACATCCACGCCGCCACCCGGGGCCCGGTCCGCAGCGTGACGACGACCATCACCACGATGTAGGAGAAGAACGCGCCCGGGGTCCAGGGCCAGCTGACGCCCTCGCCGAGGGCGGCCAGCACCACCGTCATCGCGACGGCCGCCCACCACGCGCCGACCGGCCGCACCAGCGTCATCAGGACGGGAACCGCGGCTATCAGCCCCATGACGAGCAGGCCCAGATCGCCCAGGTAGCTCGACTGCCCCTCCATGGTGAAGAGCACGGCGACGAAGGCCAGCGCCCCCACCGCCGCGTGCCGCCGCCACGGCGCATGCCGTCGTACCCCCTTGGGGAGCCGTCGCGAGAAGCGCCCCGGACCCTCCGCCGGAGGCAGCGGCCGGTAGGCGAAGGCATCGGCGACGAGGTCCTGGCGCAGGGTCGCGATCACCTCCGATGCCAGTCGGAATTCAGGCGTCCGGGCTGTCCCCCCGGTGGTCGTCTCGGTCATACGCACAACCGTAGGTCCGTACCGCCTTCGTCCGCGTCGCCGCTGATGGGGATTTCTCCGGGTCCCTCTCAAGTACTACACAGGTCCCTCAGTAGCCCGCCGGACGGATCAGACCGCTCTCGTACGCGAACACCGCCGCCTGCGTGCGGTCCCGCAGGCCGAGCTTCACCAGGATCCGGCCCACATGGGTCTTCACGGTCTGCTCGGCCAGGACCAGGTGCTCGGAGATCTCCGCGTTCGACAGGCCCTGGGCGATCAGCGACAGCACCTCGGTCTCCCGCTCGGTCAGCACGTCGATCCGGGCCCGCGACGGCGCGCGCAGCGCCCCCAGTCGGGAGAACTCCGTGATCAGCCGCTTCGTGATGTTCGGGGACAGCAGCGCCTCACCGGCCGCCACCACCCGCACCGCCTCCGCGAGCTGATCGGCGGAGGCGTCCTTCAGCAGGAACCCGGAGGCCCCGGCCCGCAGCGCCTCGTACACGTACTCGTCGAGGTCGAAGGTGGTGAGCACGAGCACCTTCACCAGGGTGTCGGGAACGCGGGTGATCACGGACGTGGCCTCGATGCCGCCCATGCCGGGCATGCGGATGTCCATCAGCACGACGTCCGGGGCCAGCTCGGCGACCTTCGCGACGGCGTCCGCGCCGTCCACCGCCTGCCCCACGACCTCTATGTCGGGCTGGGCGTTGAGGAGCACGGTGAAGCCCTGCCGCACCATCATCTGGTCGTCGGCGATCATCACCTTGATCGGGGTGCTCATGGTGCCTTCTTCGTCTCGTTGCCGGCGCCGGTGCCGGCGGGCGGGTTCTGCGGATCCATCGGGAGCACTGCGCTGACCTCGTACCCGCCGTCGGGGCGTGGGCCCGCGGCCAGTTCGCCACCCAGCATGCCCGCCCGCTCCCGCATCCCCAGCAGCCCGTGCCCCGCTCCCTGCGACGGCGGGGCCGGCCGGGTCGGCGCGCTGTTGGCGACACACAGGTGCAGCTCGCGCGGCCCGTAGGCGACGCCGACCTCCACCTGCGAACCGGGAGCATGGCGCAGGCAGTTGCTCAGTGCCTCCTGCACGATCCGGTACGCGGTGAGCTCCACGCCGGGGGCCAGCGGCCGCCGGACGCCCGCGACCTCGGTGGTGACGTCCAGGCCCGCCCCCCGCACGTTGTCCACGAGGCCGTCCAACTCGGCGAGGGTCGGCTGCGGGTGCTGCGGGGCCGCAGGATCACCGGGCTGCTCGGAGCGCAGCACGCCCAGCACCCGGCGCAGCTCCGTGAGGGCCTCCAGCGCGTTCTCCCGGATGCCCGCCAGATTCTCCTTGAGTTCGTCGGACGGATTGTCCACGAGGTGCGGGGCGACCTGCGCCTGGATGGAGATCACGGACATGTGGTGCGCAACGACGTCGTGCAGCTCGCGGGCGATGCGGCTGCGCTCTTCCAACAGGGTGCGCCGGGCCCGTTCCTCCGCGGTGAGGGTCTCCTGCTCGACCAGTTCGCCGCGGGCCAGCCGCAGGGCGCGCAGCGCGTACCCGAGGAGGGCGACGAAGCCGAAGAGGACAGCGGCCCAAGGGGAGGAGACCTGGCCACCGTCCGGATGGAAGGTCACCTCGGCCGCCCCGGTGAGGGCGACGGAGATGCCGACGACCCATATGGTCACCCGCGGCGGCACTCGGAGGGCGACGAGCAGCAGCACGGGGGCGAACGCGAAGGTCCCGCCGGGCGTCCAGGGCCAGGTCTGGCCCTGCCCCACGTTGTCGTGGATTATCCAGGCGATCCAGCCCGCGGAGAGCAGCCCCAGCCACCAGGCGGCGATCGGGCGGAACATCGCGAGCCAGATGGACAGCGCCGTCAGGAGCGCGACGGCCAGCGGCGGGCCGCCTTTCACGTGGTAGTGGTCCATGAGCTGCTCGGTGGTGAGGAACCCGAAGAACAGTGCCGCGTAGGCGACGAGTGCGTGCGGCAGCCGGGCGAGCCATCGCGGCCGGCCCAACGGGGGGAGGGGATCGCGCCGCAGTGTGAGCAGGTTCAGGGCCAACGCCACCCTCGGGGAGGCCCCCTTGACGGGATCGGAGGGCGCCGGCTCGGGCGGGGGTACGCGCTGCTCGTTCACGTCGGTCAGCCTAGGCATGGGTGATCTCCCTGACGGAAGTGCCGGAAACGGAGCGGGCGGCCGTGACCGTGGCCGGCCGGGAAAGCCGGGCCTGTTCGTGGGTGCGGAACGCTGCCCAGCACAGTCCCAGCGCGGCCGCGAACACCGGCAGCCACAACACCCGGGCCGCTATCCAGCCCACCGAGTCGGGCGCGGTGTGCAGCCCGGGCAGGCGGGCCGGGACCAGCAGGCCGAGGGCGGTGACGGCCATCATGGCGGTCTGGTGCCACAGGAAGACCGTCATGGCGGAGAGGTTTACCAGCGCCACCTTCGCCCAGGCCGACGGCCGGAGCATGAGCCGGGCCAGCCGGTCGCGGGCCAGCAGGGCCAGCCCGCACTGAGCCAGAGCGAACGCGACCGCGGCGAGCGTCGGCGGGTTGAGGTTCGAGACGGCCGCCCCCGGCACCCCCACCATGGACGCGGGATACCCGCCCCACAGGACCAGCCCGGCGGTGGCCGGTGCGGCGCAGCCGACCAGGAGCAGCAGCCGGCCGCGCCGGGCGAGGGCCCCGCGCGACCACGCCGCGCCCAGCGTGAAGGGGACCAGCCAGCCCGCGGCCACATTGACCCACCCGATCCACTCGGGCCCGTCCAGCCCGAAGCGCCACAGGTCGACGCCCGCCACCACGGCGGTCGGCCACACCGGGCCGAGCCGGGCCACCAGCGGAGTCGCGGCGGTCAGCGCGGCGAACACCAGCAGGAACCACAGCGGCGACAGGACCAGCTTCACCAGCGTCCGTACGGTGTCGAGCTCCGCCCCGCCGACCAGCATCCCGCCCGCCACGACCGTCCAGAGGACGAGCACAGCGGCGACCGGGCGGAACAGCCGGCCCAGCCGCTGCCCGACCCAGGCTCCGTACCCGATGCCCCGCTCGCACGCCGAGGCGTACCCGAGGGCGGCGACACGGCCGCCGACGAGGAAGAAGACGGCCAGCGTCTGGAACACCCAGGACACCGGGGCCAGCCAGGACATGTGCACCAGCGGGCTGGTGCCGTGCAGACCGCCGTCGGCGGCGGTCAGGGACGTCACCAGCCAGTGGCCGAGGACCACGCCGAGGATCGCGAGAGCCCGGAGCGCGTCCACGGCCCGGTCCCGTCCGGCCGGGGTGGCCGCGTCGATCCCCGCCGCCAGCGCGGACCAGCGGGCGCGCAGCTCACGCATGGCCGGCCTCCTGGGCGGGAGCGCTGCCGAGGACGATGGCGGCCAGGGCGTCGAGGGACCGGGTGCCCGGCTTGAGGTAGTCGCTGTGGCCGCCGGATCCGGCGGCGAAGGGCAGCGCCCCGAAGGCGGGGTCGACCGGGTCGGTGCCGAAGCCGAGCCCGCCGAGCCGGACGTGCGGCACGTCGGCTATCCAGTCGGCGCCGCCCCGGCCGGCCCAGACCCGGGCCGAGGTCGGCAGCTCCCGGGCGGATCCCGCCCCCGTGCCCGGACTGCCGAAGAGGACCACGTCGCCGACGGCGGCTCCCGTCACCGTCCGCGCGCAGACGACGGAGCCGTAGGAGTGGCAGAGCAGCGAGAGCCGCGCGCCCGGCGCGGCCATGTCCCGCAACCGGTCCAGGAACGGCCCCAGTTCGCCCGCGGCCCCCTCGGCCCGGCTGGCGGTCAGCACGGTCGTGCTGACCGTGCCCGGGGTGTCGTACCCGAGCCAGGCGACCACGGCGGTGCGCGCATGCCCGGCCCGGAGGCGCTGCTGGAGTGCGACCGCTCCGGACCGGAACCTCTCGTA
Source organism: Streptomyces sp. A0592 (assembly GCF_004795115.1). NCBI lineage: Bacteria > Bacillati > Actinomycetota > Actinomycetes > Kitasatosporales > Streptomycetaceae > Streptomyces > Streptomyces sp. A0592. The sequence continues at coordinate 162,224 of NZ_SSBM01000010.1, read as the reverse complement.
CGTGTCGAGGGTGGTGTCCGAGCCGGGCACCAGGACGGCGATCCGGTCGGCTGTCTCCAGCTCGCCGAACACCTCGACGGCCCGGCCCCGGCCGCGGCCGTCGAAGGCGAGGAACTGCGCGGTACCGGTCGTCGCCATGGCCCGCAGTCGGCCGGCCCGGCCGGAGCGGTCGGCGTCCTGGGCCATCCGGACCGCCTCGGCGATGTTGTCGCGGTTGGCGGCATAGCGGCTCTGGGGCGAGGCGTCCTCGGTGAACACGGCGGGCGCCGGGGCGGGGGCCTCGGCGGAGGCGGCAGCGGACACGGGGACGATCACGGCCGCGGCGACCAGCGAGGCCAGCAGCGTGCGGCGCAGCCGCCCGCCACGCGCGCCGCCCGCCCTCCCGGATCCGAACCCGGATTCGAACCCGGCCCCGCCCGAGCCGACTTGCTCCGGCGCCTCCGCCGCCTCCGTCGCATCCGTCGCTCGTGCCGTCCCCGTCGCCATGGTGTGTTCCTTCGGTCTCCCGGAAAGGGCGTCAGTGCCCTTCTCTGCTACCGAAGTTAGAAATCCGCGCCCCTGGTCGGCGTCCCGCCACGGAGCCGTGTTCGTACGTAGCTCTTAGGTATGACGGGCAATACTCCAGAGGCACGGGAGGCCCACTGGTGCACACCGGCGGGGCGCGCAACCCCCTGCCGAACCGGCCCACTTGGAGTTCTCATGACAGCGAGCGACTGGCGTCTCGACCGCATCGGCAGCGCGCACCGCGGGGTGAACCCGACCGTCGTACGCCGCCTCGACGCCGGATTCGCCGTCATCGGGGACCGGCAGTTCCTCCCCGGATACTCGGTACTGCTGACCGACGACCCGGCCGTCACCCGGCTCTCGGACCTGTCCCGGCCCCGCAGGGCGGCGTACCTCTGCGACCTGGAGCGGCTGGCCGAGGCGGTCGAGCGGGCCTGCGCCGGCCTCGACCCCGCCTTCCGCCGGGTGAACATCGAGATCCTCGGCAACACCGACCCGTACCTCCACGCCCACATCTGGCCCCGCTACGACTGGGAACCCGACGACCGCGTCAGGCTGCCCGTGTGGCTGTACGAGGAGGAGTGCTGGCGCGGCGAGCGGCACGCGCTGGCTCCGCGCCACGACGCCCTGCGGTCGGCGATCGGCCAGGAGCTGGACCGGCTCGGAGCGGACGGGGCGGCTGCCTGACCGGGTGCGGGAAGCCGGGGACAGGCGCGGCGAAGGCGAGCGCGGGACTCAGTCCGCCGCCAGGGGCTCGACGAATCCCGCCCGCCAGCGCGGGGCGGGGTCCTGGCCGGGACTGGTCCAGTACTCCCTCGCCCCCACGATCTCCCCGCCGCGTACGGTCCACAGGGAGACGGCCCGGTAGAGGACGTGGCCCTGGGGCACCTCCACCTCGGTGACGACGTGGTCCCCGTCGGCCAGGATCCGCAGCACTCGCACGGGCTTCTCGTCGGCGTCGCCGTCGTCGCTGTTCACGGCGATGAAGTTGGCGCGCCCCACGATGCGCTCGGCGCTCACGGGCCATTCGATGACGGCGTCCTCGGCGATGAGCGCGGCCACGCCTTCCCAGTCGCGTGCCTCGATCCGCTCCCACAGTCGTGCCACTACCCTCAACGGCTCCATGTGCCGCAGTGTCCGACAGTGCCGCGCGGCACAACAGGCCTTGCCTGCAGGCTTATTGACCTCGACACAAACGGGTCCGGGTCACTGCCTGCGGTAGTCGAGCGGGGGACTGTCACTGCTCGCGAGTTCTCTGCGCAGGGCGCCGTCGGGCAGGAGCCGCAGCAGGCTCCGGCCGCCCGCCGTACAGGTCGGCGGGGCGCCGGAGGTGACGGTGGAGGCGTCCAGCTCCACGGAGTCGGAGCCGGCGCCGGAGCCGACTCCGGAGCCGGGGGCGCCGCGCAGGGCCGCGGTCCAGGAACAGACGAATCCGGGGTCCCGGACGTCCAGGGACATCACCTGTTCGCCGACTCCGCCGCGCGTGAGCGTGAGGCGCCAGGTCTGGCTGCCGCGGACGGCCTGCCAGGTGCCGACGTAGGCCTCGGGCAGGAAACCGGCTCCGTGCGCGGACCCCGAAGCCGAACCCAGGGCCGAAGCGGAGGCCGAAGCCGAGGCCGATCCGGAAACCGATCCGGAATCCGGTCCGGAAACCGGTCCGGCGCCCGTCGTCACCTGGGTGCGCGGGCCCGTGACGGGCGGCCGCGGATCCTCGGCCCCGCTCATCACCGCGTACACCGTGCCGGCGGACAGGACCGCGACGACCGCGGCGATCGCGAGGAGCAGGGCCGTGGACGCCGTCCAGGGCCTTGGCGGAGGTTCCGGTTCCAGCGGCGGGTATGCGGAGTAGGAGGGCGGCAGCGGCGGCGGAGCCGGCACCGCGCGGTCCGGCCCGGCGTCCTCGCGGTCCAGCAGTTCTACGGCGTGCCGCCCGAGCCGGGCCACCAGCAGGGTCGGCAGCCACGGCTCCAGGACCCTCCCGTCGGCCACGGTGTCGTCGGCGCCGACCCGCGCGAGTACCTCGGCCGGCCCGGGCCGCGCGCCCGGATCCGTGTGCAGGCAGTCCCGGACGAGGTCGAGCAGCTCCACCGGTACGCCTGCCAGGTCGGGTTCCGCTTCGGTGCTGCGCAGCAGGAGCGCCGCCAGGCCGCCGGGCTGCTCCGCGTCGCCGAAGGGCAGGCGTCCGGTGGCCGCGTACGCCAGGACCGCGCCGAGGCAGAAGACGTCGCACGCGGCGGTCACCTGCTCGCCCCGGATCTGTTCGGGGGCCATGAACCCGGGGGAGCCGATCACTTCGCCGGCCCGGGTCGGACCGGCGTCGTACCCGGTGGGGACGCGGGCGATGCCGAAGTCGATGACGCGGGGCCCGTCGAGGGTGATCAGGACGTTCGAGGGCTTCAGGTCGCGGTGGACGATGCCGGCCCGGTGGATGTCCTGGAGGGCGTGCGCGAGGCCCGCGGCCAGGATCCTTACGGAGCGGTCCGGCAGCGGGCCGAAGTCGTGGGCGACGACCCGGCGCAGGCTCGGCCCGGCGACGTAGCCGGTGGCGAACCAGGGGGTCGCGGCCTCGGTGTCGGCGTCCAGGACCGGGGCGGTCCATTCGCCGCCGACCCGGCGGGCCGCGGCGACCTCCTGGCGGAAGCGGATGCGGAACTCCTCACGGGCGGCGAGCCCGGGATGGACCAGCTTGACCGCGACGGTGCGGCCGCGGTCGGAGCGGGCGAGGTAGACCTGGCCCATGCCGCCGGCGCCGAGCCGGGACAACAGGCGGTAGGGGCCGATGCGGTGCGGGTCGTGCGGATGCAGTTGTTCCATGGCCGGGTGGTCCTTCCCCTGCTGGCCGAACAGCTCCGCCGGGAAAGACGGTTGGCGGCTCCCGCCGGTTGCCTCCCGGTCGACCTCACCGCACTCGAACACCCGATCGGACCCGAACCCCAACCGGGCCCGGACCGGACCCGGACCGGGCCCGGACCGCGAAGGTTCGGGCCCGGCGAACTCAGGCCGATGGCTCCGATGGCTCCGACGGCTCCGACGGCTCGTACGGGCCAGACGGGCCAGACGGCTCCGATGACTCGGACGGCTCCGACGGGTCGCGCGGTGCGGGCAGCGTGTCCAGCGCCGCGGCGAGCCGCTCCAGGACGCGGACCGTCTCCGCGAAGGCGGTGTCCCCCAACTCCGCCGCGAGACGGGCGGCCATGGCCGAGTGGCCTGGACCGATCCGGTCCACCGCCGCGCGGCCCTCCTCCGTCGGGCGCAGCAGCTTGGCCCGCCGGTGCGCCGGGTTCGGCGCGTACTCCGCGAGGCCCTTGGCGACGAGCAGGTCCGCGATGCGCTGGACGCTCTGCCGGGTGATTCCCATGTTCCGGGCGATCCCCGCGACGGGCAGCGGCTCCCGCAGCACCGCCCCCAGTACCTGCCACCAGGCGGCGGTCAGCCCGGCGGGCCGCGCCAGTTCCTCGGAGAGGGAGAGGAACTGGCCGTTCAGCCGGAACACCCCGAGTGCGGTGCGGCTCAGCAGGTCCTGCCGGGTCCGGGGGGACCCGAGCGGCGGCGGCTCAAGCATCGCCCGCCGCCGATGCCGCCATCAGGACCGGGTACGCGCTCTCGTCCGAGTGGTGGAAGAGCCCGTACCAGGCGTCCAGGACGTCCGGCTTGTAGACGTCCAGGCGGGCGAAGACCTCGCGGGCGAAGGCGACGGGCTCCGTCGGGCCCGCCGTGATCAGGTCCCCGTCGGTCACCGCGTCGGCCTCGACGTAGTTCCCGGCGCCTCCGTAGCCCGGCTGTTCCGCCAGGTAGAAGGAGACCGCGCTGGTGTGGGCGCGGTCGTCCAGCAGGCCTTCACGGGCGAGGCCGGCGGTGGCTCCGCAGATCGCCGCCACCGGAACGCCGGCGGCCAGGAACTCCCGCGCCTTCGCCGCGAAGGGCGCCAGCTCGTCGCCCGTGTCCCACAGGGAGGCCCCGGTGAGGATCAGCAGCGAGGAGTCCTCCGGTCGCAGATCGGCCAGGCCCAGGTCAGGCTGGATGCGGATGCCGCCCATGGTGGTGACCGGCGCTCCGGCGGCGGGGCCGACCGTCCGCACGACGTGGCCGCGCTGGGTGAGGTGCGCGGTGGTGTGGCCGGTCTCCCAGTCGGCGTAGGTGTCGTAGACCGCGAGGTGTACGGGCTTGCGAGCGGTCTCGTTCATGGTGTTTCGCCTCCAGCGTCGGGTGGTGCCAGGTGCCTGCGGCGCTCACGTGGCCGAGGTGCCGCGGTGCAAACGATGCACGTGGTGCCTGCGATGCCGACGGTGCTCGTGGCGCGTGCCGCACAAGCCGTCCGTACCGGCTTCCGCAGTGCTTTCCACGAAAAGCGCCTATGACAAGAGACTGTCATAACGACAGGATGCTGTCAATACTTTGGACGGGTGCTCCGGGGGCGCAGACAGACTGCCGAGGTCGGCCCGCCACCCCCATACAGTCCGCCGATATCCCTCCCCACCTGCGCACTTCTAGCGTGACGTCATGACCCCTCATGCCACCCCGCACACCCTTGCCGCCGTGAAGGACGCAGATCGGAAGCATGTCTTCCACTCCTGGTCCGCCCAGGCCCTGATCGACCCGCTCGCGGTCGCGGGGGCCGAGGGCTCCTACTTCTGGGACTACGAGGGCAACCGCTACCTCGACTTCTCCTCCCAGCTGGTCAACACCAACATCGGCCACCAGCACCCCAAGGTCGTCGCCGCGATCCAGGAGCAGGCCGCCCGGCTCTGCACCCTCGCGCCCGGTTTCGCCGTGGACGTCCGCTCCGAGGCCGCACGCCTCATCGCCGAGCGGACCCCCGGCGACCTGGACAAGATCTTCTTCACCAACGGCGGCGCCGAGGCCGTCGAGAACGCCGTCCGCATGGCCCGTCTGCACACGGGCCGCGCCAAGGTGCTCTCCACCTACCGCTCGTACCACGGGGCCACCGCCGCCGCGATCAACCTGACCGGCGACCCGCGCCGCTGGCCGTCCGACACGGCCGCCGCCGGCGTCGTGCACTTCTGGGGCCCGTACCTCTACCGCTCCGCCTTCCACGCGACCACCGAGGCCGAGGAGTGCGAGCGCGCCCTCGCCCACCTCGCCGACACCATCGCCTTCGAGGGTCCGCAGTCGATCGCGGCGATCATCCTGGAGAGCGTGCCGGGCACCGCGGGCATCATGGTCCCGCCCGCCGGCTACCTCGCGGGCGTCCGCGAGCTCTGCGACCGCCACGGCATCGTCTTCATCCTCGACGAGGTCATGGCCGGCTTCGGGCGCACCGGCAAGTGGTTCGCCGCCGACCACTGGGACGTCGCCCCCGACCTGATCACCTTCGCCAAGGGCGTCAACAGCGGCTACGTGCCGCTCGGCGGCGTGGCCATCTCGGCCGCCATCGCCGAGACCTTCGCCACCCGCCCCTACCCGGGCGGACTGACGTACTCCGGCCACCCCCTGGCCTGCGCCGCCGCCGTCGCGACGATCAACGCGATGGAGGAGGAGGGTGTCGTCGAGCACGCCGCCCACCTCGGCGAGAACGTCATCGGCCCGGCGCTCGCGGAGCTCGCCGAGCGGCACCCCTCCGTCGGCGAGGTGCGCGGCCTCGGCGCCTTCTGGGCCCTGGAGCTCGTACGGGACAAGGAGACGCGCGAGCCGCTCGTCCCGTACAACGCGGCCGGTGCGGACAACGCCCCGATGGCCGAGTTCGCGGCGGCCTGCAAGGCGTCCGGCCTGTGGCCCTTCGTCAACATGAACCGCACCCACGTCGTCCCCGCCTGCACCATCACGGAGGCGGAGGCCAAGGAGGGCCTGGCCCTGCTGGACGAGGCGCTGACGGTCGCCGACCGCCACACCACCGCCTGAGCGGAACGACGGCCGGTCGGCGCCGGTGTGATTCTCGTCCTCGCAGGGATCGGATCCGCACATAACCCCCACCAACCGTCCGGTTTCGGCCTCGCTGTCTGGCCTATGGTGTCCGGAGCTCTACGACAGGAGACGGACCCCTATGCCAGGCAGCGGAGCTGTCACCCGCAACACACTTCGCCAGCAGATCGCGGACGCGCTGCGTGACGAGGTGCTCGCGGGACGCCTGCCTCCGGGGACCGAGTTCACCGTGAAGCAGATAGCCGAGCAGTACGAGGTCTCCGCGACCCCGGTCCGCGAGGCGCTCGTGGACCTCTCGGCCCAGGGGCTGCTGGAACTGGTCCAGCACCGCGGCTTCCGCGTGCGGATCTTCTCGGTCGACGACTTCCGCGGCATGATCGAGGCCCGTTCGCTCGTCGTGGACGGCATCTTCCGCCGACTCGCCGAGCGGGGCGCCACCCCCGGCTCCGGCGAGATGCTGGTGTCGGTGCGCCGCCGGGGCGAGGAGGCGCGCAGGGCGGCCCAGAGCGGCTCCCTGGAGGTGCTGATCGGCTACGACCTGCGCTTCTGGCGGGAACTGAGCGGGCTGGTCGCCAACTCCTACATCACCGAGTTCCTGCACCGCATCCGGGTGCAGTGCTGGGTCTTCGCCGTCCCCCACCTCCAGCGCGAGCCGCAGCTGCGGGAAGCCCTCTGGGACGGGCACGGCGATCTGGTGGACGCCGTGACCCTGGCGGACGCCGACGCGGTACGCCGCATCGTGCACGGCTACAACGAGCACGCGCTCGCCTGGGCCGCGCGCCTCTGAGGCCTTGCGGGCCCCCACTTCTGCGCACCCCTTCGCGGAGGGTGTCCGGCGCACTACGCTGGCCTGATCGGCGACAACGACTGATCGGAGGCCGTGTGGCCTGTGACCTGTGGCTGGTTCCTCTTGTCGATGTGCTGTGCCACAGCCCCGACAACCCCTTCGCGGAAGAGATCGCCTCGTACGACAAGGCGCTGGGTGAGGCCGGGCTCCCGTCCGTGCCCGTGTTCGCGTACATGCCGGGTCTGAGCGGGGACGTCGCCCCGGTCGCCGGTTTCGACTACGACGCCCTGCATTTCCTGAGACGGGCCTACCTGCTCCAGCTGTGCGGCCTGCCGGTGACCCCGGTGGACGAGCTGGGCGGGGACTACGAGCAGCTCCTGGAGATGTTCGAGCCCACCGCGCAGCAGTCGCACCTGGTGTGGCACTACGACCACGCGGGCGCGTACGTGCCCGTCGACTTCGCGGCGCCCCTGGCGAACGAGGAGCTGCTGGCCGGAGGCGGACCGCTGGGGTCCGCGCAGGGGCTCCTGCGGGAGCTGGTGTTCGTCGCCCCCGCCATCGGGATAGACCCGGGCAACCCGCCCGCTGCGCCCGCGCCGCCGGGGCGGCCGACGTCGCTGGAGGAGCCGGCGGGACCGATCCCGTACGACGGCAGCCCCTTCGCCCGGGAGCGGCACGTCTGGCTGGGACTGCACGCGGCGGCGACGCGCAGTCTCGGACAGGGCTCGATGATCATCTTCAGCTGAGCCGGTGAAGGCACGGGCTCGATCACAGGCCCGGGCACGGGCCCGGGCCCCCGGAGCAGCCCCGCTCCACAGGTTCAGCGGGGCTGCTCCGGGGGCCGCTGCCGCGGCATGTTCGGTCGGGTGCCCGGCGGCAGCGGGAAGCGGGCCGGCGGGATGTACGCGTCCGCGCGTCCCCCGGAGGCCCCCAGCGACTGCATCACCAGCGGCGCGGGCCCGGCCCGGAACTCCACCATCCAGTCCGCCGTCTCCGACCGCACCAGCTCCGTGATGTCCTCGGAGAAGCGGCGCAGCACGGTCAGGCACCGCTCGGCGGCCTCGCTGGCGGTGCCCTCGGTGGGCCCGAGCACCTCGCGGACGTTCTCCGAGGCCCAGTCGAACTGGAGGGTCTGGAGCCTGCGCTGCACCGCCTGGGCCGTGGCCACGTCCCGCATCCATCCCGACGTCAGCCCGAAGAACCGGTCGCAGGCCAGCGCGGCCGCGCCCAGCAGCAGCGCCAGGTACCCGTACGTCGATCCGCCCGGCGCCGAGCCCGTCAGCTCCAGCACCGGCATCGCGGCGCCCGTGACGGCGCCCAGGGCCGCGCCGACGCGCAGGACGCGCGCCCCGCGGCGCTTCCACGCCCGGTCGGACAGGTACCACTCGGCCGTGCGCAGCGCGTCCGCCTCGACCCGCCGGTAGAGCTCGTCGAGCCGCTCGGCGGGCTCCCCCCAGTCCCCGAGGGGGAAGGGCCGGCCGGTGAGATCGCCCGCCGCCATCGCCCCGCCGCCCTCCTCCCGGGGATCCCGGGGTGGCCCCTCGGGCTGCATCTCCGGCTGGCTCACCCGGCACTCCCTCTGCCTGCGCTGACGTGTGGTGGTGCGCGTGTGCGCAATGATGCGCATGCTCTTCCTACCTTCGAATGACGGGCGATGGACAACGAATCCCGGGTTTTCCGCTCGCAAGGAGGTCTCCAGCAGGTACGCGTACGCCCCGACTCTCACTCGAAAGAGTTGGTCCTCACGGCGTAGGGCGCGGCGCCCGGGGAGCACGTAGGCTCGGATTGACCAAGCGTTCCGAAGGTCTCGGGGTCGCAAAGGTCCCGACGGTACCGACGTACGGAAGTGAGTGCCCTGTGATTCCCGGTGGTGGCCAGCCCAACATGCAGCAGCTGCTCCAGCAGGCCCAGAAGATGCAGCAGGACCTCGCTGCGGCGCAGGAGGAGCTGGCGCGGACCGAGGTCGAGGGCCAGGCCGGCGGCGGCCTGGTCAAGGCGACCGTCACCGGCTCCGGTGAGCTGCGCGCGCTGGTGATCGACCCGAAGGCCGTGGACCCGGAGGACACGGAGACGCTCGCCGACCTGGTGGTCGCGGCGGTCCAGGCCGCCAACGAGAACGCCCAGGCGCTCCAGCAGCAGAAGCTGGGCCCGCTCGCGCAGGGTCTGGGCGGCGGCAGCGGGATTCCCGGGCTGCCGTTCTAAGCAGTACCCTCCCCCGGTCCTCTCCCATCCGATCCCATCCGACCCCGTCCGGTTCCATCCGACGGAAGCGAAAGAAGGCAGTCCGTTGTACGAAGGCGTGGTCCAGGACCTGATCGACGAACTGGGCAGGCTGCCCGGCGTCGGGCCCAAGAGCGCGCAGCGGATCGCCTTCCACATCCTGCAGGCCGAGCCCACCGATGTCCGCCGCCTCGCGCACGCGCTGCTGGAGGTCAAGGACAAGGTCCGGTTCTGTGCCGTGTGCGGGAATGTGGCGCAGGAGGAGCGGTGCGGCATCTGCCGCGACCCGCGCCGGGACACGACGGTCATCTGCGTCGTCGAGGAGCCGAAGGACGTGGTCGCGATCGAGCGGACCCGCGAGTTCCGGGGCAAGTACCACGTCCTCGGCGGCGCGATCAGCCCGATCGAGGGCGTCGGCCCGGACGACCTGCGCATCCGCGAGCTGCTGGCGCGCCTGGCGGACGGCGAGGTGACCGAGCTGATCCTCGCCACCGACCCGAACCTGGAGGGCGAGGCGACCGCCACCTACCTCGCCCGCATGATCAAGCCCATGGGCCTGAAGGTCACCCGCCTGGCCAGCGGGCTCCCCGTCGGGGGAGATCTGGAGTATGCGGACGAGGTCACGCTGGGGCGGGCCTTTGAAGGAAGGCGACTTCTCGATGTCTGACGCAACGCTGCACGCTCTCGGCCAGGATCCGGACGACTTCGCCGCCTCGATCGCGGACCAGATCGAGTCGTTCATCGTCGCGGTCACCGAGGTAGCCAAGGGCGAGGACCCGGACAGCGCGGTGCCGTTCCTCCTCCTGGAGGTGTCCCAGCTGCTGCTGGCGGGCGGCCGGCTGGGCGCGTACCAGGACGTGCTGCCCGACGAGCGCTACGAGCCCGACCTGGGCCCGGAGCCGGACGTCGACGACCTGCGCGAGCGGTTCGCGATCATGCTGGAGCCGGTCGACGTCTACTCCGAGGTCTTCGACCCGTACGAACCGCGCAAGGCCCCCGTCGCCCACCGGATCTCCGACGACCTGGCCGACGTCGTCGCCGACCTGCGGCACGGCCTCATCCACCACCAGGCGGGCCGCATCACGGAGGCGCTGTGGTGGTGGCAGTTCTCGTACTTCACCAACTGGGGACCGACGGCCTCGGCGACGCTGCGCGCCCTCCAGTCCCTGATCTCGCACGTGCGCCTGAACCAGCCCCTGGCGGCCCTGGACGGCCTCGACACGGACGAGGACCTGACCGAGGACGACCTCGCGGAGCAGGCCGGAGCGGTGATGGCGGAGGAGCTCGGCGGCCTGGGCCGCAAGTGATCCTCCGGAGCGGGAACCCGGAGTTTGATCTGTTCGTCTCATGATGTGGTACGAGGCGGTCGGATCCCGGTCGCTCGTTAGACTGCACCAGCAATGAGACGGACTGAGCGAGGAGCGCACGTGGGCCTTGTCGTGCAGAAGTACGGAGGCTCCTCCGTAGCCGATGCCGAGGGCATCAAGCGCGTCGCCAAGCGGATCGTGGACGCCAAGAAGAACGGCCACCAAGTGGTCGTCGTGGTGTCCGCGATGGGCGACACGACGGACGAGCTGATCGATCTCGCCGAGCAGGTTTCCCCGATGCCTGCCGGGCGCGAATTCGACATGCTGCTGACCGCCGGAGAGCGGATCTCCATGGCCCTGCTGGCCATGGCGATCAAAAACCTGGGCCACGAGGCCCAGTCGTTCACCGGTAGCCAGGCAGGCGTCATCACCGACTCGGTCCACAACAAAGCGCGCATCATCGATGTCACGCCGGGCCGTATCCGCACCGCGCTGGACGAGGGCAACATCGCCATCGTCGCCGGCTTCCAGGGCGTGTCCGCGGACTCCAAGGACATCACCACCCTGGGCCGAGGCGGTTCGGACACCACCGCCGTGGCGCTCGCCGCGGCGCTGGACGCCGAGGTCTGCGAGATCTACACCGATGTCGACGGCGTCTTCACCGCGGACCCCCGCGTCGTGAAGAAGGCCCGGAAGATCGACTGGATCTCCTCCGAGGACATGCTGGAGCTGGCGGCTTCCGGTTCCAAGGTGCTGCTGCACCGCTGTGTCGAGTACGCACGCCGATACAACATCCCGATCCACGTCCGGTCGTCCTTCTCGGGACTTCCGGGCACCTGGGTCAGCAACGAGAATCCGCAAGGGGACGAGCAGGTGGAGCACGCCATCATCTCCGGAGTCGCTCACGACGTCTCCGAAGCCAAGATCACGGTCGTCGGCGTCCCGGACAAGCCGGGCGAGGCCGCGGCGATCTTCCGCGCCATCGCGGACGCCGAGATCAACATCGACATGATCGTGCAGAACGTCTCCGCGGCCTCGACGGGCCTCACCGACATCTCCTTCACGCTCCCCAAGGCCGAGGGCCACAAGGCCATCGACGCCCTGGAGAAGGCGAAGGGCGCGATCGGCTTCGACTCCCTGCGCTACGACGACCAGATCGGCAAGATCTCCCTGGTCGGCGCCGGCATGAAGACGAACCCGGGCGTCACCGCCTCGTTCTTCCAGGCGCTGTCCGACGCGGGCGTCAACATCGAGCTGATCTCCACCTCGGAGATCCGGATCTCTGTCGTGACCCGCCAGGACGACGTCAACGAGGCCGTCCGCGCCGTGCACACGGCCTTCGGCCTCGACTCCGACAGCGACGAGGCCGTCGTCTACGGAGGCACCGGCCGATGACCGCCCCCCGGTCGACCCCGGCTCCGGCACTCGCCGTCGTCGGGGCGACCGGAGCAGTCGGTTCGGTCCTGCTCCGGATGCTGTCCCAGCGGGCGGACGTCTGGGGCGACATACGCCTGATCGCCTCCGGGCGCTCGGCCGGCCGCATGCTGTCCGTCCGCGGGCAGGAGTGCGAGGTGCTCGCCCTGACCGAGGACGCCTTCGACGGCCTCGGGCCGGGCGACGTCGCGCTCTTCCTGACCCCGGCCGAGGTCTCGGCCCGGTGGGCGCCCGTCGTCACCGCACGCGGCGCGGTCGTCGTCGACCAGTCCGCCGCCTTCCGGGACGACCCCGAGGTGCCGCTCGTGGTGCCCGAGATCAACGCCCACGCGGCGCGGATCCGCCCGCGCGGGATCGTCGCCGCCCCGGACACCGTCACCGCCGCGATGATCGCCTCCCTGGGCGCGCTGCACGCCGAGTACGGACTGACCGAGCTGGCCGTCTCCACGTACGAGGCGGCGAGCGCGGCCGGACGGGCCGGCTCCGAGACGCTGCGGCGCCAGCTGTCGCTGGTCGCCGGGACCTCCCTGGGCGAGCAGCCCGGCGACGTGCGCCGTGCCGTGGGCGAGGACACCGGCCCCTTCGCGGCCCCCCTGGCGCTCAACGTGGTCCCGTGGTGCGGCGAGCTGAACGAGGACGGCTGGTCCTCGCACGAGCTGGCCGTACGGGCACAGACGCGCCGGATCCTCCAGCTGGAGACGCTCCCGGTGTCGGTGACCTGCGTCCGGGTGCCGGTGCTGACCGGTGACTCGCTGACGGTGCGGGCCGGCTTCGAGAACGAGGTGAAGGCCGCGCACGCCCGGGAGATCCTGGAGGCCGCGCCCGGCGTGGTCCTCGTGGACGACCCCGGGGCGGGGGAGTTCCCCACCCCCGTGGACGCCGCCGGAACGGATCCGGCCTGGGTGGGGCGGGTGCGGGCCTCGCTCGACGACCCCTACGCCCTGGAGTTCTTCGTGTGCGCGGACAATCTCCGCCAGGGTGCGGCGCTGAATGCCACGCGGATCGCGGAACTGATCGCAGGTGAATTTGCGTAATTCGCTTTGTAGGATCGGTGCCGATCCCTTGATCAAGGTGATGGCCCGACTGCCGTTTCGCTGGACGGGGCAATCGGGAAGAGCGGGTACGCATGAGCGCAATACGGATTTCTCCGGTGAGGCTTCCACGCGCGTACAACCCTGACGGGGGGACGCGTGTCCTACAGGCGTGGCAGAGGCACTGCTCGAACTGGCTGTCCTACCGGCACGCACGGGGATCCTCCCGCCGCGCCGGGATCTCCGCACGCCCGGCGGCGGTCTCCCCGTGATCCGTCCCGTCCCGCCGGCGGGGACCCCCGAGGCCCCCGCACGGTCCGCCGCACCGGTCCCGGGCGGCCTCGTGCCCGCGCAGCGCGACAGCGCCGAGGCTGAGGCGAGCGGCAAGGACGAGACGGCCGAGGTGGTGGCCGGCACCACCGTCGACCACCTCACGGCGACCTACCAGGCGCACTACCGCTCGCTCCTCGGCCTCGCCGCGCTGCTCCTGGACGACACCGCCTCCTGCGAGGACGTGGTGCAGGAGGCGTTCATCCGCGTGCACTCGGCACGCAACCGGGTCCGCGACCGCGAGAAGACCCTGGCGTACCTGCGCCAGACCGTCGTGAACCTCTCGCGTTCCGCCCTGCGCCGGCGCATCCTCGGCCTCAAGCTGCTGTCGAAGCCCATGCCGGACATGGCGAGCGCCGAAGAGGGCGCGTACGACCAGCTGGAACGGGACGACCTGATCAAGGCGATGCGGGGACTCCAGCGCCGCCAGCGCGAGGTGCTGGTGCTGCGCTACTTCGCGGACATGACGGAATCCCAGGTCGCCGAGACGCTGGGGATATCGCTCGGCTCGGTCAAGGCGTACGGATCGCGGGGCATTGCCGCGCTGCGGGTGGCGATGGAGGCTGCGCAGTCATGATGGACGACCACACGTCGCCGGCCGGCTCGGACGGCGAGGACGAGCTGCGGATCCTCCTGCGCGGGGCCGTCGAGGGCCTCCAGCCCTCCCAGGACGCGCTGGACCGGATCCTGACCGGCGTCCCCGCGCGGCGCCGGTCCCGCAGGCGCCGGGCCGTCGTCGGCGCGGCCGCGGCCGCGCTGCTCGCGGGGACCGCGATCCCGGCCGCCCTGCACCTGGCGGGCGGCGAGGGAACGGCCGCGGACCGCCATGCCATGGCCGGGCACGAGGCGCACGCCGGCGACCAGCAGGGCGGCGCGTCCGACCCGCACCAGAACGGATACGGGGCCTACCCGAAGGCCGGCGGCTCCCGCAGCGGCTCCCCGGACGCGGGCGGCGCCACCGGGCAGCCGGACCCCTCGCAGGGCGGCGCCACGGCCGGCGGCTCGACGTCGGGCCCGGCGGGCACCGGCGCCTCGGGCGGACCGGCCGGTTCCGCGGCCGGTCCTGCGGCGGGCACGGGCCCGCTGCCGCCGGTGGCCGCCCCGGGCGTGCCCGGATGCGGCGCCGAGCAGCTGGGCGTCGTGGGCTTCGTGCGCAACCCGGAGGGCGACGGCCGGGTGGCCGGCGGCTTCCGGGTCACCAACGTCTCCTCGCAGGGCTGTGCCGTCACCGGCCGGGACACCGTGGCCGCGGCCTCCGCGCCCGTGGCGACGCTCGTTCCGGGCTCGGGGGTCGCCGTGGTCGGCCACACCGCGGGCGGCCCGGGCAGCGGGCTGCTGCCCGACCCGTCGTCGGAGGCATCCGTGGTGGTGCTCCCGCCGAACAAGTCCTACGAGGTCCGCTTCGCGTGGGTGCCGCCGGGCGAGCCCTGCGCGGCGAACGGCTCGGACGGGAGCGTCAAGCCGCCGCCGACCGGCTCGGCGGGCACGTCGGGCGATCCCGGCAGCGGGGCGGCGTCCGAGCCCCAGACGGGCACGCCCCAGGCGCCGAGCGTCGTCGAGGTGTCCCACACCCCCCCGACGAGCGGTGCCCAGACGACGCGGACGTCGATCCCCGACGCCTGCGGCGGCACGGTCTACCGGACGGGTGCGATCCCGATCGACGACTGATCCTGCGCGGCGGGGTCGGCGGGGTCGGCCGGGTCGACCAGGCCCGCCTCCGCGTCGCGCAGCGT
Source organism: Streptomyces sp. A0592 (assembly GCF_004795115.1). Taxonomy (NCBI): domain Bacteria; kingdom Bacillati; phylum Actinomycetota; class Actinomycetes; order Kitasatosporales; family Streptomycetaceae; genus Streptomyces; species Streptomyces sp. A0592. The sequence continues at coordinate 146,998 of NZ_SSBM01000010.1, read as the reverse complement.
CTCCACCTCGCGGCGGTAGAGCCGGAACCACATGAAGAGCACGAAGGCGACGAAGACGAACCACTCGCCCGTGTAGCCGAGGTTCTGGAAGGCCTTGAGGTCGAGCCCGGTGTTCGTCGGCGCCTGCGCGGGCACCGCAAGCATCCCGTCCACGGGGGTCTGCACGGTCAGCCAGGCGTCGTACAGCTCGTGCGGGACGATGTTGACCAGTGTGGCAGCGGCGATCACGCCGAGCTGCCCGGCGGGCAGGCCGCCCTGCGCGTGGACCCCCTTCGTGCCCGAGTTCTCCGAGGCCTGCAGGGCCCCGGTCACCTCGACCCGGCCCGTCGGCGCGGCCGGCGCCCTGGCTGCATCCGCCGCGCCCGGCAGCCAGCCCCGGACCACCGGGAGGGTCTTGCCGGAGTCGGTCTTCAGAAGCGTCAGGACGTAGAAGCCGGACGCGCCGTCGAGCCGCCGCTCGGGCACCAGCATCTGCTCGGCGTACTCACCGGACGCGGAAGCCAGCCGTCCGGAGGTCTCCGTGTCGACCGGCAGCAGCGAGTCCAGCGGGGCGGCCACCTGGTCGACGGGCCGCTCCGCGGTCGCTTCCCGGTGGCTGTCGACACGCGCCTCGAACCGGCCGAGCTGCCAGGACCCCATGAACAGGCAGAAGGGGACCGCGAGCGCGACGAAGACGTTGATCCCCCACCAGCGCGGGGTCAGGAGAAACCGGTGCACCCCACCACGGTACGGGGGGTGCACCGGCCACCGGTCCTCAGGGTCGGGCGGGCAGGTGCTTCAGCGCGAACTCCAGCTCCATCCGGACCTGCTTGATCCGTTCCTCCACGACCAGCGAACCGTGCCCCGCGTCGTACCGGTACACCTCGTGCACAGCCCCGCGCGCCGCGAGCCGGTCCACGTAGTTGTCGATCTGCCGGATCGGGCAGCGCGGGTCGTTCACGCCGGCCGCGATGTGGACCGGGGCCTTCACCTCGTCCACGTACGTCAGCGGAGAGGACACCTCGAACCGGTCCGGGACCTCCTCCGGCGTACCGCCGAAGAGGGTGCGGTCCAGGGCCTTCAGCGCCTCCATCTCGTCGTGGTAGGCGGTCACGTAGTCCGCGACCGGTACGGCGGCCAGGCCCACCGCCCAGGCCTCGGGCTGCGTGCCCAGGCCCAGCAGCACCAGGTAGCCGCCCCAGGAGCCGCCCGACAGCACGAGCCGCTCCGGGTCCGCGAGGCCCGACGAGACCGCCCACGCGCGGACCGCGCCGATGTCCTCCAGCTCGATCAGGCCGACCCGGTGCTTGAGGGCGTCGGTCCACTCCCGGCCGTAGCCCGTCGAGCCCCGGTAGTTGACCCGGACCACCGCGAAGCCGTGGTCCAGCCAGGCCGCCGGGGTCGCGGCGAAGGCGTCGCTGTCGTGCCAGGTCGGCCCGCCGTGGATCTCGAAGATCGTCGGGAAGGGGCCGTCGCCGTGGCCCGTAGGGCGCTGCACGAGCGCGTGGATCCGGCCGCCCGGACCCTCCACCCAGGCGTCCTCCACGGCCACCGAGCCCGGCGGCCGCAGGCCCGGCGGGTCCAGGACGACGCCGCCCGCGGTGGACCGCACCGCCGAGGGCTCGGCGGCCGAGGACCAGAGGTACTCCACCGTCCCGTCGGGCCGCGCGGTGGCCCCCGACACCGTCCCCGGCGGCGTGTCCACGCGTACGAGCTCCCCGGCGGCCAGGTCGTAGCGCCACAGCTCGCTGCGCGCCTCGAAGCTGTGCGCGACCAGCAGCGCGGAGCCGTCCGGGTACCACTCGGCGCTGACGTCGCCCGGCAGGTCGATCGCGAGCTCCTGCTCGGCGCCGGTGGCCACGTCCCACACCAGCGGCTCCCAGCGGCCGCGCCGCTGGTGGCCGATGAGCAGCCGCGTGTCGCCCGCGACCGGGGCGAAGCCGAGCACCTCCAGGCCGAGCTCCTCCGTCCCGCCGCGGGAGTCGTCCAGCTCGGCGACGGTGGTCCCGTCGAGGGTGAGGACGCGCAGGGCGGAGTGCATGGCGTCGCCGTGCTCGGTGTGCTCGACGGCCAGCAGGGTGCCGTCGTGCGACAGGTCGCCGACGCCGGCGGACTCCCGGTGCCGGTAGACCACCGTGGGCTCGGAGCCGTCCGGGCGGACCACGTGGACGGTCGAGCCGTCCTCGTCCGTGGAGCGCCCGACGACGGCGGTGCCGTCGCGCCCGATGGCGAGCCCCGCCGGGTACGAGGGCTCAAGGCCGGGGGTGGCCGGTTCGTCGGGGCCGCCCGCGAAGGGCTGGCGCACCCACGTGCCGAACTCGTCGCCGTCGGTGTCGGAGAACCACCAGATCCACTCGCCGTCGGGGGAGAGGGTGCCGTCGGTGGTGCCGTTGGGGCGGTCGGTGGCCTGCCGCTGCAGGCCGGTGGCGCGGTCCCAGGCGTAGATCTCGAAGGTGCCGGTCGCGTTGGAGACGAAGAGCGAACGGTCCGGGGCGTCCTCGGCCCAGTCGGGCAGCCCGACGCGCGGCGCACGGAACCTCTTCTCCCAGTCGGGCGTCTCGGGGGTGATCTCGCTGTCGCTGGTCATGCGCCCATTGTGGCCGCAGCCGCCCCCGGGATGCCGACTGCTCCGAACGGGCGCACAGTGGAACCCGTACTCCAAGGAGGAACGATCATGGCCAAGAAGGCCCGCACCGGCCACCACATGCACCAGGACTCCGAACGCGCGATGGCGAAGAACACGGCCGCCGAGGCCCGTGCGAAGGCTGCGGTCAAGGACCCGCACTCCACGGCGGCGAAGACGCGCGGCATGCAGCAGAAGGCCCAGGCCAAGCGCGGCTGAACCAGCGCGGCCGACCGCCTTCGTCCGTACGCTGGCGCCATGCGGATGATCGTCCGGGGCGCCCGGCTGCTCCACACACCAGGCCTGTCCGACGTCGAGGTCGGGGAGGACGGCCGCATCGCGCGGGTCGTCCCCTACGACGACCAGAAGGAACCGCCGGCCACCGGCCTCCTCATCGAGGCGCACGGCGGCCTGCTCACCGCACCTTTCGTCGAACCGCACATCCACCTGGACACGGCGCTGACCGCCGGCGAGCCCCGGCCCAACACCTCCGGCACCCTGTGGGAGGGCATCGCCTGCTGGAGCGAGCGCAAGCGCACCCTGACCCGCGAGGACGTGATCGGGCGGGCCACCGAGGTGCTGCGCTGGCAGGCCGCCAACGGCGTACTGCACGTCCGTACGCACTGCGACGTCACCGACCCCTCCCTCACCGCGCTCGACGCGCTGGCGGAGGTGCGCGACCGGGTGCGGGACGTCGTGAACCTGCAGATCGTCGCCTTCCCGCAGGAGGGCATCGTCTCCTTCCCCGACGGGGAGGCGCTGCTGCGCGAGGCCGTCGCGCGCGGGGCGGACGTCGTCGGCGCGATCCCGCACTTCGAGGACACCCGCGAGGACGGCGTCGCCTCGCTGCGGACCGCCTTCGCGCTGGCGGAGGAGCACGGCCTGCGGGTGGACGCCCACTGCGACGAGATCGACGACGAGCAGTCCCGCTTCGTGGAGGTGCTGGCCACCCTGGCCCTGCGCTCGGGCCTGCGCGAGCGGGCCACCGCCTCCCACACGACGGCCATGGGCTCCTACAACGGCGCTTACAGCTTCAAACTCCAGCGGCTGCTGTCCCGTTCGGGCATCAACCTGGTCGCCAACCCCTTCGCCAACCTCAACCTCCAGGGCCGCTTCGACGCCTACCCCAAGCGGCGCGGCCTCACCCAGGTCCGGGAGATGCTGGCGGCAGGGGTCAATGTGGCCTTCGGCCACGACGACGTGATGGACCCCTGGAACGCCCTCGGCACCGCCAACCCGCTCCAGACCGCGCTGGTCGGCCTGTACGCCGCCCAGCTCACCGGCGCCGACGACATCCCGGTGGCCTTCTCGATGGTGACGGACCGTGCGGCGCGCGTCCTCGGCCTCGGCGCCGACGAGTACGGCATCACGGCCGGCGCCCCCGCCTCTTTCGTCCTGCTGCCCGCGCCCTCGCCCGAAGAGGCGATCCGCCGCCAGGTGCGCCCGCGGTACGTGGTCTCGCGCGGCTCCGTCCTCGCCGAGACCCCGCCCGCCCCCACCCGGCTGTCCTGGCCCGGCGAGCCCCCGTCGGACGTCGACTTCACCCGCCGCCTACGCTGACGTGCCATGACGTGGACGCTTGACACCAACTCAGCCCGGGCCGCCCTGGAGATCGCGTCGGAGTACGCGGACACGGCGCTCCTGAACCACTCCGTGCGCTCCTACGCCTTCGGCGAGCGGTACGCGCAGGACCACGGCCTGGAGTACGACCGTGAGCTCTTCTACGTGGCGGCCCTCCTGCACGACCTGGGCCTGACCGCCCCGTTCGACAGCCACACCCTGCCCTTCGAGGAGGCGGGCGGCCACGTGGCCCGCGTCCTGACGGCGGGCCTGGGCTGGCCAGCGGACCGCCGGGCCCGCGCCGAGGAGATCATCGTCCTGCACATGCGGGACGACGTGGGCGCGGCCGAGGACACAGAGAGCCACCTCCTGCAGGTGGGCACCAGCGCCGACGTCTCCGGCCTGCGCCTCGCCGAGTTCGACCCGGCCTTCACGGCCCGCCTCCTCGCCGCCCACCCGCGCGCCGGCTTCGGCCCCGTCTTCACCGCCCTCGTCGAGGACCAGGCGGAGCGCAAGCCGGACTGCGCGGCCGCCGCCTACGTCGCGGGCGGCGCAGCCGCCCGCATCGCCGCCAACCCCCTGGACGCGTGACGCGGGCGCCCGCCGCGCAGGTCACGTGGATCGGTCACCGCTTCGGATAGCGTGCCCGCATGTCGTGGGACGAGGACGGAACACCGCACCCGCTCGCACAGCGCCGTACCGGCCGCAGCGAACTGGAGGCCGACCAGCTGCCGGAGGTGCGGGAGCTGGAAGTGCTCGGCTGGGAGCCGGCCCCCGAGGACCTGCGCTGGGTCTTCCTCCCCTACGTCTGGCCCCCGGCGGCCCGCACCTGGATCCCCGACCGCTCCACCCACTGGGCCGTGGACACCGCACTCGACGGCCACGGCCACATCACCGGCGTGGAATGCGCCCCGCTCCCCGAGCCCGACCTGCAGGGCCTCGACCGCGAGGCCGACGCGGCCCTCGCCGCCCTGGGCCTCCCGCCACGCCCCCGCGGCCGCCTCTGGCTGCTCCGCCCGGTCGGCCCCTTCACGACCGTCGCCGCGGTCCTCGACCACCTCGACGCCCTGGCCGCGGCAGCCCCCTCCCCGGACCTCCCGTCCCTGGCCCGCACGGAACTGGCCGCGCTCCACGAGAGCTCCTAGGGAGTGTTGGCTACCCTGGACGTGGGGGCGCAGCGGCGGGAGGCGGTCTCATGAGGCGGCGGCATCACTTCCACATCGACCACGCGGGCCACTCGGTCAGTGCCACGGTCCAGACCGGCCGCACCGCGGTCGTCGAGGTCCTGGTCGACGGCAAGGAGACGGGCCACGCGACGACGCATCACGACCACCCCGTGACGGTCCGCGTCGAGCTCCCGACGAACCCCCCGACGAAGGTCTCCGTCCGTGCCACCCCCGGCCCGGGCATCCCCCGCTGCGTCTTCGAGGCCCCGGCCACGGAGCCCCACATCATGTCGCCCCGTCTCTTCTGATTCTGACGAGCCCGGAAAACGACGCAAGGGCCTGATCCGATCTCTCGGATCAGGCCCTTGCCCGGTCCTGCTCTGCCGGATTTCAGCGGGCGGCCCCGGGGTCGTACGCGGACAGGGAGGCCTTGACCTCGCGCGCGTACGGGCCTTCCCACCAGGGGATCGTCTCCACCAGGACCGGTTTGCTGCCCGAGGCCAGGACGAGGGCGCGGCCCGGGGGCATCGAGCCCAGGTCGGAGACCTGCAGAACGCGTTCGCGGCGGACGGACTCGTTCACCGTCCGGTTGCCGGACCAGCCGCCGAACTTGGCCTCCTGCGTCGCGGAGTACTCGCGGAGCTCGTACTCGCCCGCCAGCTCCGAGAGGTCGCCGAGGAAGCGGGTGTCGGAGACGCCGCCGCCGTAGACCCGGATGTTCGCGGCGGACCAGAGCTTCTCCATGCCCCGGTCGCCCCACACCTCGACGCCCTGGGCCCAGGACTGGAGGATCGTCATCAGGACGATGCCGCGCGATCCGTAGTGCGAGTAGAGGTCGGGCAGGGCGCGCCAGCGGCAGACGTTCGCCGCCTCGTCGAGGACGCCGACCATCGGGAGCGAGAGCCGGCCGCCGCGCTGGGTGGTGGCGTACTCCTCGGCCGCCTCGACGACGGCCACGGTCAGCGCCGTCACCAGCGGGCCCGCGGAATCACTGCCCTCGCGGGAGAGCGAGTAGAGGGTCGAGCCGGTGCGGACGAACTCGTGCGGGTCGAACTCGGGGCGGTCGTCGGTCGGACCGATCGGGGTCACCCACTTGTTGACCTCGGGATTGATCAGGCAGGAGGCCATCTGCTGGGCGACGCCGTAGATGCCGCTGCGCTGCTTGTCGGGAGCCGTGATCACACCCGCCAGGGAGTCGGCGGGCATGACGTGCCCGGCGCTGCGCAGGATGCGCTCGGGGGTGTCGTCCTTCGGATTGGACAGCCAGGTGTAGATCTGCGTGACGGACGCCTTCGCGGTCGCCGCCGCGAGCAGCAGGTTGGCGAGCAGGTCCTGGCCCGCAGGGTCGAAGAACGCGTCGGTGGAGGCATCGGCGTCGCGCGATCCCGAGGCGAAATGGTCGGCCAGCTTGCGGGCCTTGGCCACGTCGGTGACGTACGAGAGGGGGTTCCACCACCAGGCCGGCGGCTCCTGCGCCACCTGCTGCGGGTCGAAGACCCACACCTGTCCGCGGGCCTGGCGCGGCCCGCGCGTGCCGTCGACGATGTCCCGCTTGTTGGAGGTGACGAGGACAGCCCCGGGGGCGTCCAGGATCGCCGGGATGGCGCGCCGGGTCGTCTTGCCGGTACGCGGGCCCCAGATGTCGACGTGCATGTCCTCGAAGGAGCCGAACAGCGGCTGCCTGCCCTTCACCGACCGGCCGATGAACACACCGGGGACCTGGGCCTGTACGCCGAGGCGCTCGGCGGTGGCGGCCGCTCCCTTCATGGTGAGCTTGCCGAGGTCCGTGCCGTCCACCATGTGTCGGGCGGCGCGGTCCACGTCCGGTCTGTCGCGCAGCCGCTGCCGTATCCGGTAGCCGGCGGTGACCAGCCCGGCGGCCAGCAGGGCCTCGGCGGCCGCGATGGCGTTGGCCGCGCCGCCCGGCCAGGCGTAGTCGCCCGTGGCCAGGGCCACGGCGAAGGACAAGGGGTTGCCGGGCGGATCCGGCTCGCCGGCGAACGACGCGCCGAGGCGGGCGGCTAGCCAGGCGGCGGACAGGAGGGCCAGGACGCCGACCACGAGCAGGACGATCTCGATCGTCCAGTCGTCTTCGGCGCGCGGCTTCTTCTGTGGTTCGGTGGCCATCGTCAGGGCGTTCCTTCCGCCGGTCCTGTGGCGGACACCGGCATTTCCTTCTTCTGGTGGTTTCGGGCGCGGGTCCTGCCCACCGGGTGGGGGGAACGTTCCGTCAGGGGAACGTTCCTCCGGTCGGCACCCGGTAGACGCCCGTGATCTGCCCCTGCCACTCCCAGTTGCTGAATTCGACGTTCTTGCCCGGCCTGGGGGCGTGCAGGATCGTGTGCTTGGCCGGGTCCCAGACGATGCCGACATGTTCGGAACCCGCCGAGCTGGGCTGGAAGAAGATCACGTCGCCCGGCTTGGTCTGGCTCAGGTCGACCTTGTAGGGCTTGAGGTTGGGCTGTTGGTCGTAGGTGGTGTAGCCGATGTTGATCTTTCCGTCGCTGGCTTGGTAGTAGATCCACTGCGTGAAGCTGGAGCAGTCGAAGGACGTGGGGTTGTCGCCCTGCAGACGGCCGGCCGCCCATACGTAGGGCTTGCCGATGCCCCGCTGGGCCCAGCCGAGCGCCGCCCGCACCACCTGGTCGTCGACGTCGGGGATGGGCCCGGTCGAGCCGAGGCCGTCCGGCGGGACGGCGGTGCCCTTGCCGTTCTTGGCACAGTCGCGGTAGTCGGCGTCCTTGCCCTTGCCGTCGCCGCCGCCGGGCACGCCACCGTAGTCCGGGCTCGCCGTGATCTTGCCGGCCAGCCACGCCTGGGGGTCGATCTGGCCGGGGCCGTTGTCCTGGCCGCTGCGGAAGGGGTCGTCGACACCTGGCATCAGCACCTCCCAGTGGAGGTGGGCGCCGGTGGTGTTGCCGGTGTCCCCGACCGCTCCGATCTGGTCGCCGCGCTTGACGGTGTCGCCCATTTTCACCGCGACCGTGCTCTGGTGGGCGTACAGGGTGATCATGCCGCTCGCGTGCTCCAGGCGTGTCTCGTTGCCGTACGCCCCGCCGCTGCCGAGCTTGACGACCTTGCCGTCGGCCGGGGCGTAGATCGGGGTGCCGATGGGAGACTCCAGGTCGAGCCCGGTGTGGTAGCCGAGGCGCCAGTGCGGGCCCTCCGCGTGGTACTTGGTGCCGACCTTGTACGTGCCCTCCTTGAGCGGCCACTGCCAGTTCTTGCCGTCGGCCGTCGCGGGCGGGTCGTCCGGGCGGAACGGGGCCGCGAGCGGGCGGGAGAACGCGACCGGTGCCATGGCCGTCGTCGTGCCCTGTCCGCCGCCGCCGAGGGGCGGGGTGGACCAGCTGCGGGGGCCGGAGGAGCGGATGCTCAGCGCCTCGCTCGGCTGGGCGTTGTTGTTGACCGGCTCGGGGATGTCCGCGTCCTTCCCGAGGACGGGGAAGCCGGGGTTCTGCTCGACGGTGGCCTTCAGGTGCGCGTACCAGCGGTTGATCAGGTCCTTGTCGCCGGTGAGGGTGCCGCGGTAGCGGGCGGCCTGGGTGAGGACCACGCGGGGGTAGACGGTGTTGTTCTTGTTCGAGCCGGAGTACGTGAGCAGCGCGTCCCAGGCGTTGGTCTCCACCTTCAGCGCGTGGATGAAGTTGGCCGCGCCGAAGGCCGCGTCGTCGATGTTGTAGCGGTCCTTCTGGCGGTCGCCGTTGCCGTCGTCGCCATAGTCGTGCCAGGCGTCGTCACCGAACTGGAGCAGGCCCTTGTAGCCCATGCCGTTGTCGCCGCCGGAGGCCGCGGACTTGTCCTGGCCGTACTTGGTCTCCTGGTACATCTGCCCGGCGATGATCGTCCAGTCGAGGCCGTCGTAGCGCGCGGCTGCGCGCATCGAGGCGAGGATCATCTTCGGGGGTATCTCGTCGCGGGCGGTGTCGCTCGGCAGGTACATCTTGCCGGCGGGCATGATCGGGTTCGTCGCCGCCTTGTCGCCGGTGTTGCCCGCAGCCGCGTTCTCCCCGTAGTTGCCGCAGGCGGCCTGGGCCGCGCCCCCGCCCAGGCCGCCGACGAGGGCGCTGACCAGGATGACGATGATGAGCAGGATGCCGAGGGCCGGCATCGCGCCGGCGCCGGCGAACAGCAGCAGCCACTTGCGGTTGTTCTTCTTCTTTCCGCCTCCGCCGCCTTGCCCCGAGGCGACCTGGGCCGCGCTCTTGGCGGCCTTCGCCACCTTGGCGGCCTTCGACGCGGCCGCCAGTACGGCAGGAGCCACCACGGGTGCCTCACCCTCCCTGGGGCTCGGGCGCGCCCACGTTGCCCAGGCCGTATATGTCGAAGCCGTTCACCTGCCACTTGCCGCCGCTCTTGCGCGCGCTCACCAGCCAGGTGTTGGTCTCGGTCTCGGCCTTGGTGCCGTCGTTCGATCGGGTCGCGGTCACTTCCACCACGCTCGAGATCGTCTGACCGCTGCCGCGCGTGAGTTCGTCGGCGATCAGCGCGTCCCGGCGTACGAAGGCCTGCCCCTCGGAGGAGCACTTGGACTGCTGGCACACGGCCCAGGCCTTGCCGGTCGGCAGTACGGTCAGCTTCTTCATCCGCTCGCCGCCCTCGGTGAGGGCCAGCAGGCGGGGCGCCCAAGAGGCGGTGTCGTCGCTGTACTTGAAGGTGTTCAGGCCCGCCATGTACTCGGCCATCGCACGGTGGGCCTCGCCCAGGTCGTCGGGCTGGACGATGGGGGGCACCCCGGAGGCCGCCCCGGACTGCGGCGCGGCAGCCCCGGCGCCGGAAGCTGCACCCGTCCCCGTACCCGTACCGGTACCCGCGCCTCGTGTGGCCGTCGTCGCCTCGGGCTTGGCGTCGGCCTCGGCGCCGTCCTCGCCGTCGAAGACGACGAGCACGACCAGGCTGCCGACCAGCAGGGCACCCAGTAGTGCCAGCGCCAGTACCGCACTTCGCTTGTTCTCGGCAGGTGAGTCCACCGTCCCGGCCCTCCCTCAGTCAGGTCGCCGAGACACGGTAGGCGGCGGGACGGCCTGCCGGACGTGCGCTTTCCTCGCGGGGAAAGGCGAGGAAAGCGGTGCGGAGGGGGGAGGAAAACGCCTGGTGGGCGGGGGAGATGGGGAGGGGGACGCCGTCACCGAGCTCTTACAAGGGCTGGGCCTCGGGGTCGTACTCCTCCAGCGGGAGCGCGTCGAAGGGGTACGCGGTGTGCCCGCCCTCCTTGGGCGAACAGGCCGCGAACGGGCCCAGGTCGGTGTCCATCAACACGCGCAGATGCGGATCGGCGTGGTGCAGCCACCACGTCGACAGGCCGAGGGTCGGTTCCAGGCGCAGTTGCTCCCAGGCGAGCCACAGCGCGGACAGCCGCGCGCCGGCCTCGGGGTGCTCCCACCAGCGGGGGCACCAGGTGGCGGAGGACCCGTTCAGTCGCCGGCGCACCGTCGGGGCGAGGAACTCCTTGACGAAGGCGAAGACGTCCGAGAAGTAGAGCTCGACCTCCTCGCCGGGGGGCGGTATCTCTTCGCGATCGGTCACTGTTCGACCCCGGGGGACTTGGGGGCGGCCTCGATCACCGGGTTGATCGCGCCGTGCGTGCTGGCGACGGGTTTGGGGCGCGGCGGCACGACCACACGGGTGGGAACGCCCCCGCCGTGTATGAAGGAGTGCCCCAGCGGGGGTTGCTTGGGCTCGGGCTGAGCAGGTGCAGGCGGTGTGGGCGCCGGCTGTTTGGGCTCGGGCTCTTTGGTCTCCGGCTGCGAGGGCGCGGGTTCCTGCAACTCGGGTTGCTTCGGACCGGGCTGTGGGGGCTCGGCCTTGGCCGGTTCGGCTTGAGCCGGCTCGCTCGGGGCGATCCCGGCCTCTGTGGGCTCCACCGGGGGCGCGGTCAGCTCGGAGTAGTCCTTGGCGGCACCCAGCCGGGCGACCGCTTCGGTGTGCGCCTGCTTCAGGTGCTCGGGGACCTCGATGGCGGCGAGCTTGGCGGCGAACTGCTGGGGGGTTGTTTCCTCCAGGTCGTAGTGCTCCCTGCGCAGTACGGTCCTCGTAGCGGGGTGCGCCAGCAATTCGTGCATGTCCGTCGGCAGATGCGCCTGGTGGGGGAACTCGATCGGGAACTCCAGTCCCTCCCTGCGGACGTGCTCGTTGGCCATGGCCCGCGGCAGCTCCGTCTTGCCCAGGACGGAGTTCTCCCCGACCTCGGCTGCGAAGACGAGGACTTTTCCTTCAGCAGCCTCGATGTAGCGTGCCGAGACGTCGTCCCAGATCTTGGCGACGGTGTCATCAACAGCTTTGCTTTTAATGTTGTAGGACTGCACGAGCGTGTCATGCACGATCTTTTCCCCGAGCCAGTAGCCGTCCAGCTGCTGTCCGGCCGGGGAGTCCTCCAGTACCTGGTACCCCCGCGTCTGGCCACAGGCCTGGGCCAGGTACCGGTGGGGTATCTCCCGGTCCGCGCCCTCGGGCTGGGACTTCCAGGTCCAGAGCGCCCGGACCTCTCCGCGATCCTCGTTCGTGACGTCCGCCGATTTGCTGACCTCTTTCACGTACGACAGCAGATCCTTGGCCGGCTCCTTCGCGCCTTTGCCCGCCTGCCAGTCCGCGTAGATCCCACGGATGACCTGTCGGGCCTCCTTGCTCGTCCGCGGCCTTCGTTCCTCGTGTTCCGCCTGAAGCTGTTTCGCCAGCTCGATCTCTTCCAGGGTGGGGCGTATCGCCTCGCTCACCTGTCACCCGACAGGAACTCAGTCGGTGCGAACACGTCCAGGGCGATGGCCGAACCACCGGGCTCGGCAGTCGTCCAGGCCTGGAACGACAGGGACTGGTGAAGCACGATGAACGGCTGTCCGGGAACTCGCTCGTCGGGCGCCCAGAAGGCGAACCGGTACGGGCTGCGGGTCTCCATCCGGTCTTCCCTGTCGGACCAGTAGTCGGGCCGGGGAGGCTCCGGGAAATCGGCCGAGTCCCAGTTTCCCGACCAGGAGGGTGCGCCCAGAACTTCTTCGGCGGCCTTCAGATAAGCGGGCCACACCTCGGCTGCGGCAGCGTGCACCGCACCGTTCTCGTCACCGGAACCTGCCGACACCTGCCAGGTGTAGTGGCCGAGCGCACGGAGCGGAGTCCAGGAGCCGCCCACCTCCGCGAAGAAGGTCCACTCCCCGCCGCTGCGCGTACGGAGCTGCAGGGTGCGGTCGATCGTTTTGGGTTCCCACCCGTACCGTGCGCACCAGTCGTAGAACTGCCGGGTCCCGCCCTCCGGCGGGCCCGACCACACCGAGGGCCAGTCGTCGACAGCCTTGAGGCCCGTCAGTTCGGCGGCAAGGTCCTGGGGTGTCCGGCCGGTTGTTTCCGTCAGCATGTGTGGCTCCTTCGTCCGTGGTGGGTTTGACCGTATCCCGTCAGGAAAGCAAGATCCCGAACGCGAACACGGCGAGGACGATCGCGCCCATGACGAGGCGGGCCTTCGGGTCCTCCCGCTCCCACAGCTCGTGGACCACGGCCCAGCCGGTCAAGCGCGCCGCGCGGCCGGTGTGCAGGCTCGCGGCCTCTGCCGGCCCGTCAGGCTGCGCGTCGTCCTCGGCCCCGTCGGCGTCGGGGTCGTACAGGGCGTCCGCACCCGTCACCCCCTGCTGCTCCTGCGCGACGACCACCAGGCCCTCCAGCAGGTCGGGCATGGTGTGGGGCGTCAGGGGATACGCGACCGTGCCGAGCGGGGTGCGCAGGCAGAGCTTCGCCTGCCAGGGATTGCCCGGCTCGTAGCCGTCGATCCAGGCGTGTTCGGCGTCCGCGACCGGCGCTTCGGGGGTCTCGGCGTCGGTGCCCGCGTCCTGCCACGGGTGGACCTTCAGCTCGCTCAACTCTCGTCCTTCGGGTGGTCGGGGACGGCTCCGTGCCCGCAACCCGGGCACAACCCGGCATTGTGACGGAGCCGCGGCCGGCCGCCTCGCCGTCGGCCCGCGGCTTTCCCCACAGGGATTCCTTATTTTTTCCTCACTTCTCCCCGCGAGGAAAAGCGGGAGGGGAACACCGGCTCGATTTGCCACACTGCCGACCGCACCTGGTCTCACCAGGCCCGCCGCACGCCCTACCGGCGGACGGGGATCACACGCGGGGGGAGAACCGAGTCGATGACGGACCACAGCAGTTCTGCTGACGGGGCCGGCGAGGGATGGCCTTCCCAGCAGCCCGCACCGTCCGGGGCGGCACAGCCCGGGCCCGCACAGTCCGGGGCGGCCCAGCCCGCCGGGCGGATGCCGGGTCCGTACGAGACCCCCGCCCCGCCCCAGCTCTCCGCTGAGGCGGCCCGCAGCCAAGTGGCGGCAGCCTGGGTGCGCGTGGCCCCACAGTCCAACACTCCGCCGGGCCAGATGGCGGTCCCGAGCCTTCCGCCGCGCGCGGCGCAACCTGCCGCCGAGTCGAAGAAGGACAAGCGGGAGCAGGCGAAGGCCGAGCGCAAGGCCGAGTACGAACGCAAGAGGGCGGCACGCAAGGCCGAGTACGAGAGCAAGAAGGCCGCGCGCGCGAGCCGCAAGGACGCCGGGACGGCTCCCGCCCCCGCGGCCTCCGCCGGCACCACCGCACCCACCGCCGGTGCGGACCGGTCCGCCGCCCAGGGCGTCCCCGCCCCCGCGCCCGAACGCAGCGGCGCCAAGGGGCCGGACGCCCGGTTCGATGTGCCGCGCCCCGGTGGCCGCCTCCCCTCGAACGGCCGGAGCACGCACGTCGCCCTGCGCGCCACCCTGCTGATCACCACCTGCGTCTTCGCGTTGGGGTCCTGCGGCGTGACGGGCCTGGTCATCGGCCGGTCCTCCGTCTCGGTGAAGCCCGCAGCCCTGGCCGGTGAGGACCTGGACCGCTACCGCCTCACCGACTTCCCGGTCCAGTCGGCGGCGGTCTTCGCCGAGGAGTACGCCTCCCTCTGCATGACGTACGCGCCGGAGAACACCGACAAGCGCCGCGAAGCCCTCGCCCGCTACACCTCGTTGGGAGTCGACCGCGACTGCGGCTGGAACGGCAAGGGCAAGCAGCAGGTCAAGCAGGCCAGCTGGGACGGGACCGTCGAAGAGCTCCCCGAGTACGGGAAGAACGGCCGGTACCTCAACATCCAGGTCACCTTCGCGGGCGGCCGCACCACCACCCTCTCCGTACCGGTGTACGTCAAGGACCTCGCCGGAGCGTCGGGGCTGCGGGTCGTCGGCAACGTCGGCGAGATGCCGCTGCCGATCCGCGATACCGCGCCCGCATTGGAGAAGCGGGAAGAGGTCATCGACCAGGAGCTCTCCGCCCAGCTCAGGGACCAGGTCCTGGCCGGCTACTTCAAGGCGTGGGCCGCGTCCGACACCACCGCCCTGACCCGCTTCACCACCCCCGACGCCACCACGGCGGCGGTCTCGGGCCTCGCCGGCGCTCTGACCGCCCCGGTGGTCCAAGAGGTCCAGGCGCTGGCCCCCGAGGGCACCGAGACCGGCAAGAAGGCCACGTACACCCAGGGCCAGGCGGTGCCGGCCCGGGTGACGGTCGTCTGGGGCGGTGGAGGCGGGGAGGACGCGAAGGCGGAAGTCGCGCTGAAGCGCTCGTACCGGGTCACCGTCGTGAACACGGCACAGGGCTGGTTCATCAAGGACATCCGCGGCGGTGTCATGGACCCGACGGGTGGACGGGCGGACACGCCGACCGCGGCCTCCCCGACCGCCACCCCGGCCTCCGGAGCGAGCGCCCCGTCCGCCCCGTCCGGCTCGGCCTCCCCCGGCCTCCCCGCTGCGCCCAAACCGGCCGCTTCCCAGCCGGCCCCCTGAGACGGCATCGCGTGAGGCGGCGTACCGGCCGCCCTGCACGACGCAACACCCATCCGTACCCCTCACAACGAAGGACACCGCGTGATCCTGGCAGCAACGACCCTCGACAGCATGTTCGGCAAGATCCAGGACATCCTGGGCGGCCTGGGCATCACGATCGCCTCCTGCGCCCTCCTCATCCTCGGCATCCGGATGCTGCTGTCGATGAAGCGCGGCGAAGGCATGCGTGAGGCCTTCCAGGGCTTCGGCATGATCGCGCTGGCCGCCTTCATCATCGGTGGCGCCGCCGGCCTCGCCGGAATGCTCATCAGCCTCGGCGAGCAGATCGGCGGCAAGGGCTGATCCCGGGTCCGGGCCGCGGCGAAAGGGACGTGGCCCGCGACCGTGGACGCGCCGCCCGCGACCACGACCAGCGGCACGCAACCACGCCAGAGAGGGGGACCGACTGATGACGCAGGAAGCGCCGGATGCACCGGCGCCCATGGTCGCCTACGACCACACGGACCTGCTGAACCGCCCCAAGCGCATCTGGAACTGGGGCAACATTCCGCTGCCCGGTCTGCTCCTGCCCGCCCTGGGCGCCGCTTTCGGCTTCGGCGTGCTGTGGATCGTGGTCCTGCTCTCGGTGTCGGCCTTCGTGCCCTTCCTGGGCCTGTCGCTCATCACGTCGGTCCTGTACCTCGGGCCGCCGGTCGGCGTCTACTTCGTCTGGGGCCGCCCGCTGCCCTCGGCCCTCACCCTCAGCCAGCAGGTGGTGGTCTGGGCCGACTACTGGGTGCAGCCCAAACGCCTCCAGGGCCTGGCCGCGGACCGCGAACCGGAGGAGCTGCACTGGCAGGTCATCCTGTGGCAGCCGCAGGCGCGCCGCTGGCACAAGCGCTACGACGCGGCACTCGCGACGGCGGCCCGGCACGGCTCCTCGTACGCCGCCTCCGCCCCGTACCCGAGCGCGTCCTCACCGAGCGCGTCCTCACCGAGCGCGTCCTCACCGATCCCACCCGCCGAGACCGCACACTCCGAGACCGCAGGATGACTCCTCCATGTTCATGCTGATCATTTTTGGCGGGGCGGTCGCCTTCTTCCTCATCGCCATGCTCCTCGCGTCCACTTCCGCCAAGAAGAACGCCGGCTCCAAGAACGGCGCTTCCAAGAACGGCGGCTCCAAGAGCGGCGGCTCCTCGCGAAGCCAGGCGCCGGCCAAGCGGCGCGAGGAGATGCGGCTGCCCTACCGGTACGCTGACGACACGATCTTCGTCCACGGGGACTCCGTCTGGACGGGCATCGCCCTGCCCACGGCCATCGACGAGTACCTCAACGCCGTCGAGCTCCAGGCCATGGCGGAGGCCCCGGCCCGCGCGCTGCTGAACCTCGCCCGCGGTGACCGCAACGTCGAGTGCCACTACCGCAAGGTGTACCGGCCGATCACCGCCCAGGACTGGGCCGAGCAGCTCAATGCCGTGGCCTGGGACCCCACGGAGAACTACAAGGCGTACAACTTCCGCAAGGCCGAGTACCAGGAGCGCATCGGCGCGCTGCGCGAACGCAACATCCTGCTCGTCAAGCTGGGGTCGATGAAGCGGAAGTCCGGCGGCGAGAGCGGTGTGCTCTCCGGCGGCGACGACCCGGTCGAGGAGACCGGCCTGGCCCAGTCGGTGCGCGGTGCCGCCGACACGGCGGCCGCCGGTGCCACGGGCGTGCACGACGAGTACCTGTCGCCCGAACTCCTGGGCCGGTGGACCCAGGTCGCGCGCGAGGTCCACGAGAGCCTCGACGGCCTCGGCGGCACTCCGCTGAGCCGCGAGGAACTGGTCTGGCTGATCCGCAAGCCGCTCCACGGTGACCTGCCGATTCCCGCCGAGCCGGTGCTCGGCAGCCGTTCCTGGGGGCCCGACCAGTTCGACCTGGTGGTCGACTTCTCCGGCGAGAACCACAAGACGCACATCGTGCTGCACCAGTACGACGAGATGACCGGCGAGCGGCACACCAGCTACACGACGACCCTCGTCGCCGCGAGCTGGCCCACCGAGACCCGTTTCCGGCAGTCCACCGCGTGGGCGCGCTACGCGGCGCAGCACGTCGACTTCCCCGTGGAGATCGACATGCGCTTCACCCTCATCCCGTACCTGAAGTTCCAGGACCGGGCGAAGAAGATCAGCGGCAACCTCGTCGACGAGATGAACGACATGGCCAACTCGGGACGTGCCCCCGGCACCCAGCTCGCGGCCCAGGTCACCCGTGCCCAGAACCTCCTCGACGACGTGGAGGAGCACAAGATGCCGGGCATGGAGGCGCAGATCCGCTTCACCATCTCGGCCCCCGACCTCACCGAGCTGGAGCGCCGCCGCCGCGTCCTGGAGATGCAGTTCAAGCAGGATCTGAAGGTCACGCTGCTGCGCCCGAGCCGCCAGCAGTGGCGGCTGCTGCAGTCCCAGCTGCCGGGCGACGCGCCCAAGCTGCCCATCGCGCCGTACCTGCGCCTCCAGGAGGTCGAGCAGCTCGGCGCCGGGCTGCCCACCGCGGGCACCGAGCTCGGCGACAACCCCGAGCGCCGCTCCGGCAAGCAGCTCGGCTGGGTCGGCAACCTCGTCGGCTGGGCGGGCAAGACCCCGGTCCACTACTCCCTGCACGTCGGCCCCGCGCGCAACGACGGCGGTGGCGTCGCCATCGTCGGCGCATCGGGCGGCGGCAAGTCCTCGCTGGCCCTGCAGAAGTTCTACGAGGAGTCGGAGGCGGGCGTGCGCTGCCTCGTCATCGACCCGAAGACCGACTTCGCCCAGCTCTGCTACTACCTGGCCTTCGGGTCCCAGGTGAACGACCCCGAGTTCCCGCTCGATGCCGAGGCGGGCCTCCTCGGGACCGCGCAGAGCCGCTTCCAGCCGGTCAACCCGGAGTTCTGGGCCGAGACCGAGGTCGTCGACCTCCTCAAGGGGCAGGCCGGCGTGCTCGACCCCTGGGTGGTCGCCCGTGACGTCCCCTCCGGCCGACTGCTCGCCGAGACCATGCTGAGGGGCTTCCTCGGAGACGAGGACTACCAGCGGGTGCGCCTCCCCGTCATCGAGGCGATGGCCACCGTGGTCGGCTGGTACAACTCCGCGATCAGGCAGGCCACCGAGCAGGGCCTGACCGCCCGCGACGCCGAGCGCCAGGTGCCCAGGCCGACCCTGTGGCAGGTGGTCGACGAGGTCATCCGGGCGTACGACGAAGCGGTGGCCTCCGGAGACCGCGAGGCCGTCAAGGACCTCAAGCTCGCCCAGATGCTGCTCACCGAGCTGCGCACCCTGCCGTACGCGCGCCTCGCCTTCTCCGAGAACCCGCAGACCCTGTCCGCCATGCGCAAGCGCCGCACGGTCATCACGCTGCGCGGTTTCCAGACGCCCGCCTCCTCCGACCCGCGCAGCTGGAACCCTGCCGAGCGGCTGGCCGCCACCGCCCTCATGGCGGTTGTGGAACTGGGCAGCCAGATGCTCGACGTCGGCTACGAGAAGAACCCCGTGACGGGCGAGGTCGGGCTGCGGCCCAAGGCGCTGTTCGTCGACGAGGCGTACGTCGTCACCGCGACCGAGAGCGGCCGCGACCTGATGCGGCGCGCGCTCAAGCAGGGCCGTTCGTACCTCGCAGCGATCGTCCTGATCACCCAGCAGGCCATTGACCTGGTGCAGATCGAGGACTCCGAGGCGCGCAGCGGCGGCGCCAACCAGATCCACACCGTTTTCGCGTTCAAGCAGAAGTCCGCCCAGGAGGCCTCGCTGGTGGCGCCGCTGCTCGGCCGGCCCGAGAGCGACACCAAGGTGTCCAACTCCCTTCAGGAGCTGCGAACGGGTGTCTGCCTGCAGCGGGACGTCGACAAGCGGGTCGGCACGGTCGCGGTGGACCTCGTCTTCCAGGAGATCCTCGCCGCCACGGACACCAACGGCACCACCCGTCCGGGCCGCCAGGCCACGGACCCGCCGCTCAGCGTGTGGGACTGGACCTTCATGCAGGAGGCCGCCCGCGAGGAGCGGCCGACCGAGGCCGTGGCCGCCCGATAGCGGTGCCCCCGCACCACGATGCATCCGAACGCGTTACCCAAGGAGACTCCATGCGCCTGTCCAAGACCCTCACCGCAATGACCGCGGCCGTCGCGCTGACGACCCTGACCGGTTGTGGTGGTGAGGGGGACAGCGGGCCGCTGGCCACGCTCGGCCTGCCCAGGGCGGACAACATGGCTGCGGTCGAGAAGCTGATCAACGGCCACGTCATGTGCCGCGAGCTGGAAGGTGGCACCAAGCACCTCAACGAGGCCACGACCAAGAAGGTCAACGACCCGGCCTTCGCCATCAAGGAAAGCGCGCGCTGCAAGGACGCGGACGGCAAGAGGATCTACCTGCTGCTCGTGTCCGACATGAAGAAGTTCCAGGAAGCGAACAAGAAGGCGCAGGAGACCGACGAGGACTTCGACTCGTCCTACCTGATCGGCCAGAACATCGCCATCGTCCCCGAGCGCGACGACACGGTTCGCGGTCTCATGCAGGCCAAGTTCGCCCTCATGAGCTGCGATCCCAAGCACAAGGAAGACATCCCCAGCGGCTACAAGAAGGACGAACCCTTGGTCAAGGGCTGCATCGTGACCGACTACATCCCCAGCTAGTCGGCGCGCCGGCCACTGCACCCTTGTCCGTTGCGGAACCTCCGAAGGAAGCCGATGTTCGTGCGCCCCAGCACCAGACCACGCCGAACCGCCCGTGATGCCCCGTCGCTCCTCGACCGGGTGAGGGGCGCCGGGAGGGCGGCCAGGGCCGGGGCATTCGTGATCCTCGCGCTGATCGCGCTGACCCTGGCGGCTCCCGGCACGGCGGCCGCGGACTTCTCGTGCAGCTTCACCGGGGACGATGCCTACGAACTGGACCAACCCGGCGCCAACGGCGAGTCCATCTTCCCCGCCGTCAACCAGTGGGAGAACGAGGCCCAGCGCGCCAAGAACCTCAACGACACCACCGGGATGATCACCGGGGCGGTGAACATGCCCCAGGCCGGCGCCGAGTACACCATGTACGAGCTGGCCGCCATGCGAGGCCTGAACTGGTCCGGTACGCAGCGGGACATCGGCGACGCCTCCCAGACCGACAGCTCCACGGACTTCAGTGGCGCCGACAACTGCGAGATCATGGACTATGTCAACAACGGCATCGCCAACATGGTCTTCGACGGCACGAAGATCCTGACGCGCGTCTCCATATCCATCAAGGAGTTCGCCTCCAACCCGCGTCCCCTGAGCGGGCTGTACACAGGTCGCGACAGCGTTGTGGAGACCCTGCAGACCAAGGTCTTCATCCCCGCCGTCCCTGTCATGATCACCCTCACCGGCATCTGGGTCTTCACGAAGTGGCGCAAGGGCGACATGCGCGAAGCCTGGTCCGGCGTCAGCTGGGCCGCTCTGACCACGATCGCCGTCGTGGCCCTCTTGACGGGCGGGAACTTCAAGGCGGTCATCGACGAGGCGGACTCAGGTATCGCCAGTGCCAACAGCTATCTGAGCGAAGCGGTGCTCGGCGGCATGGCGGACGAGGTGCAGGTGCCCTGCGATCTGCCCAAGGACGCACCCAACCGCGGTCTGCGCGTGTCGAGCTGTGCCATGTACGACACGCTCGCTTTCCGGCCCTGGGCGCTGGGCCAGTTCGGAGAAGGCGGCACGAGCTGCATCTTCAAGCGCAATGGCGGCGGAAAGGTGGACAAGGGCACCTGCCTTCCGGCCGACCCCTCTGAAACGTGCGACTACGGCATGGGCGCGCGCTGCGAAGACCTGCGTGTTCGGCAGTTGGTCAGCCAGTCCATGACGAACAAGGACGTCTCCAATGGCGAGGTGACCGAGAAGAGCAAGTACAAGGAGGACTGGTACGGCATCCGGCAGGACATGGCCGGCGGCAAGGGCTCCAACCAGGAGGAAGAAGACCCCAAGAAGCGGGTCTATCCCGTCGCCTTCGGCGAATGGGCCGGGCACGGCGCAGGCAACCGGATCGGGCTCGCCTTCTACTCCCTCGTGGCCGCGCTGATCGTCGGCATCATGGTGATCGTGCTCAGCGCACTGACCCTGCTCTGGCACGCGGTCACCCTCATCATGATCATCATGCTGCCGCTGATCGCCACGCTGGGCATCCATCCGTCCCAGCAGAAGCTGCTCAAGGGCTGGCTGCAGACGTTCATCCACAGCTTCGTCCTGCGGGCGGGTTTCGGCGTCATCCTGACCGTGCTCCTGATGCTCTACCAGATGATCCTGCCCGCCAAGATCTCTCTCGGTATGCAGCTGCTCATGCTGCTCCTGGTCACGGTCGCCGTCGTGATGATGCTGAAGAAGCTGCTCGCGGGGAACTTCAGCCCGCAGATCGCCGGAGCGCAGGACGCCCTGGGCGTGGGGGACATGGCGAACACCGTGGGCGGCAAGCTCGCCCAGTACGCCCCCGGTGCCGCAGCCGGCGTCGCGAAGACGACGGGCCGGGTCGCCGGAAAGACCGCGACCGGAACGGCGAAGGCCGCGGGGGGCGTGGTGAAGACAACGGGGAAGCTCACCGGAAAGGGAGCCTTGGCCGCCGCGCGGGCCTACGACAACAAGAAGAACGACAGCCGTTGGCAGAAGGAGGGCAAGCTCCCCGCCCGCAACTCCAAGCGCGACCAGCGCAGGCGTGCGTACGAGGCCAACGAGGTCCAGAAGGACGCGTACCAGACCGTGCTCGACCGGCGGGCGCAGCCGTCCGCGGCGGGCAAGGAGCCGGCGGCCGAGCCGGCGCGCCAGAGCGGCCGCGTCAGCCCGGGGACCTCGACTCCCCCGGCCCCTGTCGTCGCCCCGCAGCAGGGTCCCCGGCCCTCCGCCGGCCGGGTGAACGCCCCGGAGGCCGGCCCCGCACGGCAGCAGCCGCGACCGTCGGCGCCCGACCTCCGGAACGCGCCGGTACCGCCGAACCAGCCTTCGCCGCCCGCACCGCGGGACGGCGACGGCAGGGTGTCGGGCTAGGAAGGCCTGAACATGGCACGTGTCATCGCCGACCACCCGCCGCAGGAGCTCGCCGCCGAGCTGAGCGGGCTCCTGCGCGTGGACTGGCGCACCGTATGGCCCGGGGTGCCCGACGGTGAGGCCGAGCGCGCCGAGTGGTGCGCGGCCTTCGGCTGGCAGCCGCTGTGGCTCCAGTCGGGCCTGTGGGTGCGTACTCCGGGGGGCGGCCGCCTGCACCTGGCCTCCGCGCCGGGTCCCGGTCGGCCCGTGACCCGGGCGACCTACACCGTCTGGCAGGCCACTGCGGCCGAGGAGTCCGAGGGCGAGGCGGTCCTGGCGGTCGCTCTCGACCGCTACGCGGCCCACCTCGCACGGATGACGGCCGCGTTGGGGGCACCGGACTGGACCGGCGCCTGGAACAGTCCGGACTTCCCGGAACCGCCTGCTCCGGGCCGGTGGGGCGACGCCGCGGAGCGGCTGGAGAGCCGTGCCCCGTACCGGTTGACGCAGTGGCGGTACGCCCATCCGCTGGCCCCGGTGATCGTTCTCGATCTGGACCACCGGGCCGGCGGGTACGCGGGGGGTGCGACGATCTCTCTCGCCTTCCACGGGCCGGCCGACCCGAACCCGGACACCGGCCCGGGTTGGCTGCTGTGACGTACGCGACGCGAGAAAGAGAGACCACGACATGAGCACGTCCTTCGAACCGCCGGTGGACCGCACCCCGCAGGAACTCGTCACCGAGCTGCGCGGACTGGCCGACGTCCACTGGGAGACCGTCTGGAACGGCCCGCCGCTGCCCAGCCAGGGCCTGGACGAATGGTGCGCCCAGTTCGGCTGGACACCGACCCAGTTCGAGTACGTGCTCAACGTGCGCACGCAGACCGGGGGCGCGTTGACGCTGAACGCGATGGGCGGCAGCTGGGCACCCGTGCAGAGCCTCTCGTACTGGGTGTGGGGCGAGTCGGCATTCGGTGACCGGCGGGACAACGCGCGTGTGCTGGCCGAGGCCGATCGGGTCTGGCCCCTCTACCGGGACGCGGTGTCCTCGGTACTCGGCGCACCGGCATGGGAGGGCGCCTGGGATTCCACCGCTTTCCCGCGGGAGCTCGGCGAGTTCGCAATCCCCCAGGACGCTGACCGGATCGAGGAGAAGGACCCCTACCACATCGCTTACTGGGAGCTCTCCGCTCCAGGAGGTGCCCTCGTCAAGCTGCGCATCACGCCGGCTGTGGGCACCGCCGACGGGTCCGACGCCGGAGTGGTGAACATGGACCTCGAGGTCTATCCCCGCCCGCTGGAGGCTTGACGAGGGTGAGCCCGAAAGCGATACCGCAGGGCATAGAGAAAGGCGCTCTGCGTAGGGCGACCGCCCGGGAGAAGGCGACCCTGGACGCCAAGCGCAATCCGCTGTCCATAGCGCGGCGCATCAAGGCTGCGGCCACGGCCGCAGGGCTGGAGGACAAGCGCGCGGAGGACGGCAAGACTTGGGTGTCCAAGGCGAGGCAGTACATCGACGCCCTCGCCGAGGACAAGGCGAAGCTCACGCCGCCCGACGGGGCGAAGCCGATCAGCGCCTTCTGGACGTACGGCATCGAGCACCCGAAGGCGCCGAAGAACGACCAGGGCGTCCCGTTCCTGTCGCAGCGCTTCATAGCCGAGGAGTGGGCCGCCCGGCAGAACAAGCCCGCCCCCGGCGCCGCACAGACCCTGGAGACAACCCAGGGCGGTCGTGAGCTCGACGATATGTTTCTCTGGGAACCGGAAGTCATCAAGGCCCTCGGTGGTGCAGAGGCGGGCTTCCCGCAGGGCTACGCCAAGGCCACCTGGGCCAAGATCTCCGAAACGTACGCAGGGCTGGCCGAAGGCCGGACGCTCGTGTTCGGGCAGACCGCCGACACCCGGTCGATCCTCCATCAGCAGGAGCTGGGCGAGCTCTGCAAGAACCCGAACGTCGGACTGCACAACATCGACTTCGTTTACGAGGCGCCCCGGTCGTGGCCGGAGGTCACCCGCACGGAAGCCGGTACGAACGCCGTGCGGGCCGTCGCGCAGTTCGACAACAAGGACCTCCCCCACTACATCGACCCGCAGGGCTTCGCGTCCGACACCCCCGAGGCCCGCAAGGCGAAGATCGACAGCCTCCTGGAGAGCGCCCCGGCTCAGGCCCAGCCACAGGCCCAGGCCCAGGCTCAGGCGCAGGACCAGGCTCAGGCCCAGCCCCAGGCCCAGGCCCAGGCCCAGGATCAGGCGCAGGTCCCGCCACAGGCACAAGTACAGGCCCAGGCGCAGGCGCAGTCGCAGGCCCCGGCCGTCAAGGCCGCCGAGCAGCAGGCCACGCCGAAGAGCCCGGCAAGCCCGCTGTGGCAGATGGGTTTCCAGCAGCCGCAGACCGTTACGCGGCCGCAGCGCACCGGTCCGGCCCCCGTCGCAGCCTCCCCGGGGGCTCCGCCCCTCGCTTCCCGCCCCCTCGCAACAGGTATGGACGGTCCGGCATGACCCCTCGCCCCTCCCTCGAACCCGTCCGTCGGCTGCTCCGCCAGGAGCGCGAGGACGCGTGGGCCGTGCGGCTGCTGCGCCGGATCGTCCTCGGGATCGCCGGTGCCTACACCCTCTACACGCTCGCCTCGGTCGGCAGGGCCGCTTTCGTCATGGTGTGCGGGCTGCTGGTCCTGGCCCTGGCCGTCTGGCTGCTGCGCCGCCGTGGCCAGTTGCTGCTCGCGCTGGTCTCGACCGTCGTCACCGCCGCGATGACCGGCTACCTGGCGGCCGTGGGCGACATCGCGCGGGGGTCTGCCGGCGGACTCCTCAGCGGACAGGCGGTCTTGGGCTACTGGGCGCTCGGCGGTATGGCGCTGCTGGGTGCCTGGATGGTCAAGCAGCCCCGGGGCCGCCGCGGCGTCACCGTCGTACTGGCCGACGTACTGCTCGTCGGCGCGTCCGGGGTGGGGATGATGGCCCCCCTCTTCGGCGTCCCTCTCGGATTCCTCTGCGTCGCTGGGGTCCTGACGGCCCGTAGCGGAACTTTCCGCTCCGTGAAGAAGTGTGAACGACCGGTGAAGCGCCCGGAAGTTCGCCGGCTCGTGGCAGCCGCTGATACGGATGGCCGGTGAGGTGGGCTACCTTCGTGTAATAAATGATCGACAAGGTTCGAGACGGCTTTGCCGCTGCCAATTCGCCTGTTCTAGAGTCCCCTTCGGTCACAGAAAACTTCGGGGGACTACTTTCATGGCCAGGACGGCGACGAGAACCCGGCCGGCAGCGACACTGCCGGCCGCCACCACCACACTTCTTCCCTGCCAGCGGCGGCCCGACATCTTCAAGGAGCCGCTCCTGGAGCGTCCGCCCGCGGGTGTGCAGGAACTGCCGTTCCGGACGCGCAGGAGCCAGGCTCTCACCCACGCGGCCCGCGAGCTCTGCTTCTCCTGCCCGCTGAGGGTGCAGTGCTTGCAGGACTCCGTCGTCCGGTCCGATCCGGGCGGCTACGCCGCCGCCACCACCGAGCAGGAGCGGCGCTGGATCCGCATGTGGCTGCACATCGGCGACAGCCAGGGACGTCTGTCTCCCGCCGAGTCCGCCTCCTGCGGACGCGGTGGAGCAGTCGAAGCCGCAGCCGTGCTCGACGCGTTCAGCGCGCTCCAGACGTACCGGGCGCGCCGGGCGTCCGGCGTGGGCCCGGGGCCGATTCCCTCCCAGAGGCAGCGTCCGGCACCGCACTTCCCAGCAGACAGACGACAGCGCGCCGACACAGACGAGGTTTCGAAGATGGCGGCTCCGGCCCTGCCGGGGGAGCGGATCACCTACTCGCTCGATGATCCGGCCCTGGCCATACAGAAGACCGTGCTCGGTCCGCTGGCCCGCGCCACGCTCCTGATGCTCAATGTCGCCGAGCAGCTCGCGGGGATGCTCGCGCTCACGCCGTCCGCGGCGGTGGAGCCCGGGTTCTTCGCCGCGGTGGGACAGACCCGCCTGAGCCTGGAGTCCTGGC
Organism: Streptomyces sp. A0592; assembly: GCF_004795115.1. NCBI lineage: Bacteria > Bacillati > Actinomycetota > Actinomycetes > Kitasatosporales > Streptomycetaceae > Streptomyces > Streptomyces sp. A0592. The sequence goes on along the minus strand of NZ_SSBM01000010.1, from coordinate 120,936 downwards.
GTACGGCAGCCGGTGACGAAGCCGCGTACGAGGTCACGGACAGCGGCCTGACCGGTTCCGTGAGCATCGAGCTGGCCACCAGTGACCCCGTCGCCGCACTGCGGCAGGACATCTTCGAGCCCCTGCTGCGCCGCCTGGCGGACTCGCTGCACCGCGTCGAGGCCATCACGGCGGTACTCGTCCCCGCCTCCGGCGCCGCGGCCCCGGCAGCCGTCCCGCACGCCCGGAATCTGGCAGCCGTACGGGAAGCCGTGCGCGAGCTCGGCTCCCACCTGGAGCGGTACCAGGGCCCCACCCTGCGCCAGGACCACGGCGAGGGCCACCCGGGCATGCAGCGCGACGAGCATCCGCACCACTCCGCCACGAGTGCGGGCGGGTCCGGCTCCTGGAGCGTCCCCAGCCTGCGCCGGGCCGTGGAGACGGCGGTGTCCTCCTTCCCCGGTCACTTCACCGGCCGCGACGTGGTCGGGGCGCTGCCCCCGGGTGCGTACCAGGGCGCGGGGAAGTCGGTCAGCAACGCCCTGTCCGCCATGGTCAAGTCGGGCCAACTGCTACGGGTCTCGCGCGGCACCTACACCGCGAACACGCCGTCCACCGGCGAAGCCGTCCCGAACTCCTGAAAGGCAGCCGCTGTGCAGCCCACCCCTCCGGCCGCGGAAGTCCGCGTCTTCTCCTACCACGCGGGCCTGATCGACGGGGTACCCGTGACGGCCCCGCCCTTCGGCACCATCCAGGACGTCGTCATCGGCATCCTCCAGCAGCGCGCCCAGCAGCTCGGCTGCCCGACCCCGGCCGTGATCACCGATGACCGCTACGGCGGCGCGGTCCGCCTCCTGATCCACCCGGACGGCAGCACCGAAACCCTGCCGGACACCGACCGCTGATCGCCGGCCCGGGGCACTCGGCGAACACCCGGATCACGTCACCCGTGATCCGGGCCACCGAGAGGAGCGGCGCAGTCAGTCACCCAGACGCAGAAAGAGCCGGTACAGATTTCTCTGTACCGGCTCTCACCTGGTCTTACGAAGTCGGGGTGGCGGGATTTGAACCCACGACCTCTTCGTCCCGAATGAGGTCCACCCAAGATCCCCACCAGCCCGAACGACATTTCCCCTGGTCAGCGCCTTGGCTTCGAACGGTTTGGGGCAGTCTCAAGGGGTCTCGGGGAGCAGACCGGCTCCCAGCTGGCTCCCAGTGCCGACGTCCTCACGCCCGCGATCGCTCGTAATCCACCCGGACCCCGAGACGTAGACGACGCGCCGACGACTACTTCCTCCCTTCAGGGGGAAGGAGCACCATTTCCTGGCAGGCCGATCTCAAGGGCCCTACCGTCGGCCGCAGTGGCTCACACGGCCGGAGGACCTGAACATGGCAGATCGCGCCGCCGGTATGCACCTACCCGCTACAGCACGCCGACTGCCCGGCCGGGCAAGGCGGCGAACGGACGTCCTGAGCGAGTATGAGGAGTTCAACGCCGATCGTCGCAGGAGGATCCCTTCGGCGCTGTGGCCGTTCTTCGCACCAGACGCGGACCAGTATTACCGCTGGCGGGTGCAGCTCGATTGCGCTTGCATCAAGGAGCTCATGACACCAGGCGACCGGACCCCGCCGAGCGAGAGGCGGTGGCGTGCTCCCGGTGATGGCGAAGCGTTGCCGCCGGGACAGCTGTACTGCCGCCACGAGGACTCCGGTCATGCTCCCTACCGCGACATCGTCGAGTGGGGAGACCGACGAGAGGTGAGCTTCCCCGCCGACCCGGCGGAGCCACCTGAATGGGCAGATGCCGAAGTGTGGGCCCTGCTGCGCCACGACGAACCCCATACCTCGGCGTTCTGGAAGGTCACGCTGGATTGCGGACACGTCGAAGAGGTCGTAGCGCCAACCCTCGACTGGAAGCCGGACCACGGGCCTCGCTTGGCCGATCCATCCAGGGTGAAGCAGATGACCGTGGAATTCGAGCAGCTCTTGACCTCCAACCCGACGCTTGAACCCGAGTACCAACGTGAGCACACCCGCCGCATGTTGGCGTCAGGGTGGCCGGTTCCGAGTCCGGAGCGGCAGTGCTATACCTGCCCTCACGCTCGCGTGATCGTGGCGTACCAGCACGTGGGGTGGTTCACTCCGCGCAACGAGGCACTGAAGCCCGCATGCCCGGCACCGCCGGCCCGCGATGTCTTGGAGCGCCGACTACGCAGGGCTGAGGCCGAGGCTGACCGGCTACGAACGCAGCTGACCAGGTATGACGAGGGCCAAGACGCATAACAGATTCAAACAGCACCTACCATCACGAGGCCCCACAAGATCATCCCGCCTGGTGCCGGGAGATGCTGCGGAATACCGTTTCCGCTGGTCAGAGGCTTGCGACTCCGCTCGGCGTGATGTTTGATCCGCCCTCGTGTTCCCCAGTCCGCTCACGCAGTGCCAGCCTGGTGAGGGCCTACCCGAGCTCACCAAGAAGGTCACCTTGCGACTCCGCGGCCTCTTTCTTGAGCTTTAGATTTCGGGCCCCGAGGAGAAGATCCGTCTCACACGCCTGACTTGGACGCCGATCCGCGAGATCCGGTCTCAGCGTGTCCTCGATCACGCTCGTTCGGAGCGTGGGTGCAGGTCATCGTCTGAAGGTAGCTACTGCCTGCTGTCTCGGACTCCCGAGATGTCAGTGCCCTCCTCCATAATCTAGGTACCGTCTTCAACGAAGGACCTCACCTCTGTGACGATCACCCAGCACGAGCTCGAATCCCGGCTGTGGGACGCCGCAAACGCGCTCCGCGGTCCCGTCGACCCCGCTGACTTCAAGACCTACGTCTTCCCGATGCTGTTCTGGAAGTGGATCAGTGACACCTGGGTCCACGAGCACGACGCGGCGTTCGATGAGTACGGCGACGACCTCGACGACGAGATTGAGGCCGACTTTCACCGGTTCGAGCTGCCCGAGGGCACGCTGTGGAGCGAGGTCACCGAGAAGGTCACCAACCTCGGTGCGGAGATCGCGAAGACTTTCCAGCGAATCGAAATGGCCAACCCCCGCTCGCTCGCCGGCGTCTTCGGCGACGCCTCGTGGGGCAACCAGGAGCGTATCCCGCAGTCGGCCCTGCTGGGGCTCATCCGAGCGTTCAACAAGATCACGCTCGACCCGTCGACGGTCTCGCACGACCTGCTCGGCGCGGGCTATGAGTACTTGCTGAAGAATTTCGCCGACGAGTCGGGCAAGAAGGCAGGCGAGTTCTTCACCCCCCGTGAGGTCGTGAACCTGCTCGTCGGGATCCTCCAGCCTGAGCCGGGCGAGTCCGTCTACGACCCGGCCTGCGGCTCCGGCGGGATGCTTGTCGCAACGATCAACCAGCTGCGCGAGTCCGGCAAGGATCATCGCACGCTCAGGGCGTACGGCCAGGAAATCAACCTGACGACGGCCTCGATCGCCCGGATGAACTTGTTCTTGCACGAGATCGAGGACTTCGACATCAAGCGCGGAGACACCCTTCGTGCTCCAGCCTTCAAGGCCACTAGCGGTGCTGTCCGCCAGTTCGACACCGTGATCGCCAACCCGCCATTTTCTCTGACGAATTGGGGAGCAGACCGTTGGGCTTCGGACCCGCGGGCCATCTGCGGCGTTCCCCCGGCGAAGAACGGCGACTACGCCTTCGTCCAGCACATGGTCTCGTCGATGAAGCCTGGATCCGGCCGCGTCGGCGTGGTGATGCCCCACGGCGTGCTGTTCCGCGGAGGCGCGGAGGCGAATATCCGCCAGGGCCTCATCAAGAAGGACTTTCTGGAAGCCGTCGTCGGGCTGCCATCTAACCTCTTCTACTCGACCCCGATCCCGGCGTGCCTGCTGATCTTCCGTGATCAGAAGCCTGTCGAGCGCAAGGAGCACGTCCTCTTCATCGACGGCTCGGCCCGGTTCGTCAAGGGTAAGAAGCAGAACCGAATGTCCGAGGAGGACGTCAGGGCTCTCATCGAGGCGTACCAGACAGGCGACGACCCAGACGGTGATGGTGGTGCGAACGTCCGGCTAGTGCCGTTCGAGGAGATCGAGCAGAACGGCTTCGACCTGAACATTGGCCGCTACATCAAGGTCGCTGCCGAGGAGACTGCCGATCTGGGTGCAGCGCTCGTCGCGTATGCCGATGCTCGCCAACACCGGATGGATGCCGAGGCTGTCATGTTCGAGCGGCTCGCAGCGGCAGGCGTCGACGTGAGCGTGTTTGGGGTGCCCAGTGAGTGAGTGGGAGCAGGTCCGGCTCGACGAGGTCATCGCGCTGGACGTCGACGCGGTCCCGGTTATGGCGACGACCTCCTATGACATCGTCGGTGTCTTGAACCGCGGTCGGGGCCTGTTGTTCCGGGAACCGATCGCTGGCTATGAGACCTCGTACAAGACGCTGAATCGCATCCGTCCAAACCAGATCGTCTACAGCCGCTTGAAGGCGTTCGAAGGAGCGATCACCGTTGCTCCGAACGACCTGGGCGAAGTTTACGCGTCGCAAGAGTTTCCGACGTTCACTTGCGGTGAGCGGATGCTTCCCGAATACTTCCGACTCCTTACCACCACAAAACGACTGTGGGAGCAACTGCAGGCGTTGTCAACCGGCATGGGCGGCAGGCGCGAACGGGTCAAGCCTGCTGACTTCTTGACGATGGAAGTTGCTCTCCCCTCCTTGGCGGAGCAGTGCCGCATCGTTGACGTCATGGTCGCGATTGATGCGCTGGTCGAGAGGCTGGCGACTGAGTCAGTGGCCGCGGAGATGGCCCTCAACGCAACTCGTGATTCGCTACTCACGGCAATGAATGGCGTTGAAGTCCCGTTGAAGATGTTGACGACCAAGATTGGCAGCGGAGCTACCCCACGTGGAGGCGAAGCCGCGTACGTGATGGAGGGCGTTTCACTGATCCGCTCCCAGAACGTGTACGACGGTCGGTTCGAGTGGAATGGCTTGGCGAAGATCCTTGACGACCAAGCTCGCTTGCTCGACAACGTAGCCGTGGAACCGAGCGATGTCCTCATCAACATCACAGGGGCCTCAGTTAACCGGGTCGCAATGGTGCCGGACGAAGCACTGCCTGCACGGGTGAACCAGCATGTCGCAATCTTGCGATGCAACCGAGATGTCCTCGAGCCGTCGTACCTTGCCCACGTGCTCAGGCGTTCGGATCTGAAGGCTGCCCTCGATGTGATGTCCGGTTCCGGCAGCACTCGGCAGGCTCTTACGAAGGCTCAGTTGGAGACGTTCAGTATCCCTTCCCCGCCGGTCGACGAGCAGCGGACGGTAGCGGCAGTCTTGGACGGCTTCCTTTCCGAGACCGCCGCCGCCCAGTCGGAACTCGCTCGACTGAGAGCATTCCGCTCGACCCTCGCGACCTCCCTCATGAGCCAGGAGATCGAGATTCCGGAGTCTTATGACGCTTTGCTCGAGGGGGTGTCCTGACATGGGTTGGACAGAAGCGAGCACGATCCAGCGTTCACTGCTCGAGTGGGCGGAGGAGGCTGGCTGGGAACGTCTCCAAGGGGACGAGTTGCCGCGCGATGAGCATGACGTCGTTGTCGAGGACTGGGCACGCGAGGCGTTACTTGCCCTGAACCCGGAGCTGGTCCACGACTCCGAGTCGGCGGACCTCGTTCTGCACGAGCTCAATCAGGCTGTCCTCGATGCGCACAACGGTCTCGTCGCAGCCAACGAGCGGCTGACTGTGATGCTTCGTGGCGACCACTCGTTCACGACGATCGACGGTAGGCATGTGCCTCGCCGGCTGATCGACTTCGAAGACCTCAACAACAACCGCTTCACCGTCGCTGACGAGGTCACCATCAACGGTGCGACGAAACCGCGCCGGTTCGACGTCGTCTATTACGTCAACGGGTTTCCGCTGGTCGTTGCCGAAACCAAGACGCCTGTGAAACATCAAGTCTCGTGGGTCAACGCCGCTAGGGACCTTCACGATGTGTACGAGGAGGAGTACCCGAACTTCTTCGCGACGAACGTCTTCAACGTCGCCACCGAGGGCCTGGAGTTCCGGATGGCTCCGATCCGTGCAGTCCCGGACCCCGACTCCGAGGTCTGGGCCCCGTGGGGGTCCACTGAGGACGGACCGAAGATCGTCACGGGACCGGCCCGTGTCGAGCGGGCCGCGCGCTTGTTGCTGCGGCCGGAGATCATCCTGCCGATCCTCAAGGACCTGGTGATGTTCCGTCACGCTCGGGATGCCTCCGAGGTCGACATCAAGTTCTTGCCGCGCTACCCGCAGTTCGAGGCGGCTCTGGCGATCCACGCCAAGGTACTTGCCGGCCGCCCTGGCGGACTGATCTGGCACCACCAGGGATCGGGCAAGACCGAACTCATGGCGTTCGCCGCCGCTCGTTTGCTGCGTGACGACGCAGTGACGGAGAAGTTCGGGAGCGCGCCGACGGTCATCGTGATCGCCGACCGTAAGGATCTGGTCCGGCAGACGGCGGAGATGTTCGAGACTGCCGGCATGCCGCGGATGTCGGTGCCCCGCAACCGTCGGGAGCTGCACGCTCTGCTGCGTAATGGTGAGCCCGGTGTGGTCATCACGACGGTGCACAAGTTCGCTGAGGCTGGCCATCTGAACAACCGGTCGAACATCGTGGTCCTCGTTGACGAGGCGCACCGCTCGCAGGAGGGGAAGTTCGGCGATGCGTGGCGCGCGGCGGTGCCGAACGCAAAGTTCTTCGGTGCAACGGGCACTGCGATCGAGGACAAGGACCGTTCGACGTTCAAGCTGTTCGGGGACCCTGACGACCCCGACTTTGTGATGTCGCGGTATACACCGGAGCAATCCATCGCCGATGGGTTCACCAAGCCAGTGATCGTGGAGGGCCGGTCTGTCGGGTTCAACCTCGACAAGGAAGCCTTGGACGAGGCATTCGACGAGCTGGCCACGGAGGAGGGCCTGGACGAGGAGGAGAAGGTCTTCCTGTCGGGAAAGGCTTCTCACATCGAGACGATCCTCTCCAACCCCGAACGCGTGGCTGCTGTGTGTGCCGACATCGTCGACCACTTTCTTACCTATGTCGCGCCTCTGGGGCAGAAGGCCCAGGTCGTGGCCTATAACCAGCGCCTTGTGATCGCATACACCCGGGCCATCGAGGCCGAGCTGGAGCGTCGTGCCGCAGTCATGCCGGACGGACGACTCCGTGAGGTCGGTGTGGTGATGCACGTCGCCGACAGCAAGGAGACTCCCAAGGAGCACAAGAAGCACCTGCTCACTCCAGAGCAGGAGGAAGCCCTTAAGCGCCGCTTCAAGAAGGTCGATGACCCGATGTCGTTCATCGTCGTCACCGCGAAGTGGATGACCGGCTTCAACGCGCCCATCGAGGGCGTGCTGTATCTGGACAAGCCCGCCAAGGACACGAACCTGTTCCAGACGATCACGCGGCCTAACCGTCCGTGGAAGAACCCTGTCACCGGTCAGCGCAAGGACTTCGGGCGGGTCGTGGACTACATCGGGCTCGCGAGGGCCATCGGCAAGGCAGTCGTCGGCCCGAAGGTGAACGACGACGAGGACGAGCTCAACGTCACCGACGCCTCAAAGTTGGCGGGGAAATTCGTCGCCGACCTCACGCGTCTGCTCCATCTGTTCGACGGCATCGACACCGGTGACTCTTCGTTCGAGTCGCTCGCCGAGGCCCACGAGCGGATCCCCGAGGGCGGCTCGCAGCGCACCGAGTTCATCGAGACCTACGTCGCGCTGCAGACGGTGTGGGAGTTCCTCGACCCGCATCCAATGCTCAGGCCATTCCAGGGGCAGTACTTCTGGCTCGCGAAGGTGTACGAGTCGATCCGACCCAAGGACGTCTCCAAGACTTTTCTCTGGGCACGTCTCGGCGCGAAGACCACTGACTTGATTCACGGTCACATGACCGATGTGGGCGTGAAGTCGATGCCTTCGAAGACAGTCACGCTCGACGCTGCCGGCCTAGCGCTGGTGAAGAAGATCGCTGAGCAGCTCAAGCTCTCCGAGCGGCAGACGTCGGAGTCAAAGGCCGATGACGTGTACCAGGAGGTCCTCGACTCCATCGAGGCGCGCCTCAGGCGTCGGCTCGCCGATACCGAGAGCCCGGCGTACCGGTCGCTAGCGGAGCGGATCGAGAAGCTCCGCGCCAAGGCGATCGAGAACGTCCAGGATTCGCTGGCGTTCCTCGAGGAAGCGTTGAAGATCGCTCAGGATGTGGTCGCCGCAGATCGCGCAGCGGAACAGGGCGACCAGGGAACGCTCGACCGGTTGGCCGATCCGAAGCGTGGGGCGCTCACTCAGATCGTCGCGGAGAACACACCGCCTGGGCTGCACAAGATCGTCCCCGACATAGCCTCGCGGATCGACTCGATCGTCGTCGAGGTCGCCTATGCCGGATGGAGCGCGAGCGACGCGGGCGACAAACGCGTTCGGCGCGAGCTGCGTTCCGTCTTGAAGGAGTACGGCTTGCCGATCAAGGGGGAGCTGTTCGACCGAACGTACGAGTACGTACGGGAGAACTACTGAACGGCGTCTCGCGGAGCTCCTTCAGATACAGCTTGGGCATGGCGACACCCTTCCGGTCCGCCTCTCAGCGAGCCAGGTCAGATGTCACCCAACCCTGCAGCAGTCCCGCCTGCCCAAAGGGGCGGACAGCTCGCTTCCGGTGTTCAGCATCCGTATCTCGACGTTGCCGTCGGCTGCATACCCGGTGACATTGGCGCGGTTCCCCAGGTACAGGACTATCGAGCCGATCGGGAAGTCTTTTGTCGCAGGCGTCAAAGCAGAAATCCTTCGAGGAAAAGTGCGGGTTGGCTCGGCCGGCTTCAGTCGTTCGTGCCGAGGGCTTCGAGGTGGTCGGCGAAGCTGCCGGTCAGGCTGGCCAGCACGGCTTTGCCCTTGCCTGCGGTGGCGAAGGACGGAAAGCCGATCACGCCGGATGTGGTGTACGCCCTCATGCCCTGGACTAGGAGGAAGGGACGGGGGCCGCCGTCGTGGTCGGCATTGGCGTTTCCGTCTCGTACGAGCTCTGGGGCAGCGTGCAGGAGGATGGAGGTCTCGATCTCTCCGGCGTGCATGTCGGCGTGGCGGTCGGAGTCCAAGCTGGCGTTGTCGCGGGCTCGGTCCCAGTCGGCGCTGAGGGGGAAGAGGGAGACGGCGGGGCCGTCGACGTTGGCTTCTTGCACGATGTTCGACAGGACGTAGTTGCCGCCGTGGCCGTTGATGATCACGAGCTTGCTGATGCCGGACCGGGCGAGGGATGCACGGATGTCGTCGATCACCGCGAACAGGGTCTTCGCGCTGATGCTGACCGTGCCGGGGAACGCGGCATGCTCATGGCTGCACGACATCGTGATCGGCGGGAGCAGGTGGACCGGGTAGGCGTCAGCGACCTCTTGGCCGATGATGCAGGCGATTGCCGTGTCGGTGATCAGCGGGAGATAGCGGCCGTGCTGCTCGAAGGAGCCGACGGGGAGCACGGCGACGCGAGGCTGTCGGTCCTCGACGTCCGTGCTGGTGGCGGTCGGCAGCAGGTTCACGGCACTCCCTAAGGGTCGACTACGGGGCGGCTCTCTTCATCGTGTCGAGCTCCCTGTTCAGCTCTGAAACTTCCACCAGTTTGCGCCAGGGCGCAAGGTGGGGTTGAAGTCGGTACAGCTCGTTCAGGATGCGTGCCGAGCCTGTCCGTTGGGCGATCCCCAGTGCTTGCTCGGCGGCCTGGTGGGCCCCTTCCACGTCTTCGAGGAGGGCGTTGGCCGTTGCTAGGCGTGCGAGGCACAGGCCGCGGTCCCGCTCTTGTACGGCGGGCCAGTGGCTGAGGCTTTCCTGGTAGATCTCCGCTGCCTGGCCTGGGCGTTCCAGCCGGACGTTGCAGTTCGCGGCTTCCATTTCGATGTAGGCCACGGAGCAGTACCCGGCCATGGGGTCAGCGTCATCGCCTTTGGAGGCGGCAGCGAGAGCCTGGTCGATCGCGCGGGCGGTCTCGGCCGCTTCACCAAGCCCGGCCTTGCTGTTGGCAAGCTGGCGCAATACGACGGCATGGACCCGTGGGGAGAGCTGTGCGGCGTAGCGGAGCGCGGCGCTGGCGAGGCCGGCGCCGTGTCCTGCGTGGCCTGCCTCGGTGGCGATGTTGCTGCGTCGCTGGAACAGGTAGGCGATCAGCATGGGGTCGCCCAGCTCCTGGGCGTACTCCATGGCGAGGCTGGTCCATCGCATGGCTTTGTCCGCGTGGCCCGTGTCCTGATGCAGCCACCCAAGGAACTCTGTGTACCGAGCGCTGATGCGCAGGACGTCCTCGCGTAAGGGCCCGTAGGCGTCCTGGCACATCTGCTCGACGAGGGGCATCTGGCTCTGCACAGGTGCCAGCAGAAACTGTGGACCGACAAGCGGCTCGGCCTGGGCATGCTGGTCGAGGAGCGAGGTCAGGTACGTCAGCAGCTCCGGGCTGATCGGTACGGGGTTCTTCGCCCGGAGTGGGCCCGCCGGCGGATGAGGTGTCCGGTTCTCCAGCAGGATTCCGGGCTCCGGGAATCCCAGTTCTTCGTTCGTCGCTTGGTAGGCCTCGCGGAAGAGGGGCTGGTGGTCCGCGCTCACCGGTCGTCGACCGTTCTCGTACATGGAGACGAGCGTCTTCCAGCTGGCGGGGGAGGGCGATTCGACGCCGAGGCGCTCGGCGGTGGCGACAAGAGCCTCGATGAGGTCGCCCTGCATCCATCCGCGGCTGAGCCGCACTGTCTGAAGCCTGCTCTTGGACTTCATCGCTCCCCCGAAGTGCATCGCGGCACGCCCCCTCTCACTATGCGTCCAAGGTGGCTTCTGGCGTGGGGAGTTAACAGTTAACAGCCGGGTCTGTTAACCCCGTCCACTGCTCGATGGCGAGGAGTCGGGCTTACTTGGCGCAAGCACGACGACGGGGCCATCAACCCCGGCAAGGTCATTCACGTGAAATCGGCAGGCTGGAGGTGGGATCGTGATCGGCTCAGGGATGACAGAGACGTACATCGAGCACCGTCCCGGACCGTTCGGGCCTGCGACCGCCAAGCCTCACTCCACAACTCGGCGTGCGGTGGACGGCTCTGCACTGCTGAAGGTCTACGTAGGGATCGATCCGGAGGGCCGGCGACGGCGTGAGGCTGAGACGGTTGGGCGAGCCGTCCTTCGAGGACTCTCGGCCCCGGTCGTTCTGGCCACGGGCGAGGGCGTGGCCGGGTCCTGGACGGTCTTCTCGATGCTGCCGGGCACGCCCTGCTCGATCGGTGCGCACGAGGTGGTTGAGGAGTACATCGGTCACGTTCTCGATGTGAGCGGCAGGCTGCATCAACCTGCTGTTGACCTCACCCCCGGCTCCGGCTGGGAACGAAGGCAAGCCGGCTCCGTTTCCCAGCGTCAGTTTCTGCTGGACCAGCTCACGTCACGCTGTCGGCGGCGGCCTTGGTGGGCGGTGCTGGAAGGGTTCCTCCATCCACTCGACTCGCAGCCCGTGGTTTACCTGCATGGCGACCTCAAGCCCGAGCACCTCCTCGTCGACGGCGAGCGCCTACACGTCGTGGACTGGGAGGCCAGTGCCTGCGGCCCCGCTGTCGTCGACTACGCCGACGTCGTCTTTCACCTCGTCCGCGACTTGCTCTACGACGGCGTGCCACCTGAGCGGGTTCCGGTCGAGCTTCTGACTGCGATGCCGTTCAGCGGGCCCGTCCTGGCCTGGCGACTCCTCCTCTGGCTCGATCGCCGGCGGCCACACGACATCGACCAGCTCAGTAGCCACGATGTTTCTCGACTCGCTGGCGAAGACCAGCCAACAGCCGCTTACAGGGCACTGGCTCGGTCCGTTGCGCTTCTTCGGGTAGCTGGCGTCCCGCGCTGACCTCGTGCTCCAGCGCTCATCCAGGCGTGCTGACGCCTGCGCACATTTTCTTCTGTCCCAATGAACGGAGTTCGTGATGCCTCGTACGAGCACGACCATCGGAAACAGCCACCTCGTCATCGAGACCGGCAGGGCCACGCCGGACGCGACGACCATCGTGGAGCGCAAGGGCCTCGGCCACCCGGACACCCTGGCGGACCACCTCGCCGAGCGGCTGTCCCGCGCTTACAGCCATTACACCGTCCAGCACTTCGGTGCCGTCCTGCACCACAACTTCGACAAGCTCGCCCTCCTCGGCGGGGCCAGCGAGGTCCGCTACGGAGCCGGCGGGATGACGTCCCCCGTCCGCGTCCTGGTCAACGGGCGAGCCGCGCCCATGTGCGGCGGGGAGCGGATCCCCGTCAAGGAGATCATCGAGGCCGAGGTCAGGGCCTTCTTCGGCGAGCGGCTCCCCGAGGTGTCGAACCACCTCGACATCACGTTCAACATCACCAGCAACTCCAGCCCAGGCGCCGTCCTCACCGGCGACGGAGTGCCGGACCGCACCCGCTGGTTCAACCCGCGCTCCATCGACGACCTCCGCGAGCGGCGGGTGCGGCTGTCCAATGACACGTCCCTCGGGACGGGCTGGGCGCCGGAGAACCCGTTCGAGTCGTTCGTCCGCGAGCTGGTGGACCAGTTCTCCGGCGAGAGCGACTTCACCCTCGCCCACGCCTGGTGCGGCTCCGACGTCAAGCTCATGGGCTACTGGGACGGAGAGCGGGCGGACGTCGTGCTGTGCGTCCCCCAGAAGTCGCGCCATGTCGCCAGCCGGGCGGAGTACGTCCGCAACGCGGAGAGCGTTCTGGCCGAGTGCCACCGGCTCGCCGCCCTCCGGATGTTCGGGGCGGATACCCGCTTCCGGCTGAACGCCCGGGACGTGCCGGAGAAGGACGAGCTGTACCTGACGTACACCGGCAGCTCCATCGAGTCCGGTGACGAGGGCGTCGTCGGCCGAGGCAACCGCGTGAACGGCCTCATCACGCCCCTGCGGCCGATGAACCTGGAGGGGGCGAACGGCAAGAACCCCGTCTACCACGTCGGCAAGCTCTACAACATCGCCGCGCAGCGGCTGGCCTCCCGGCTCCACGTGGCGACCGCGGGCCACGCCGAGGTGCACCTCGTGAGCACCACCGGGCAGCGGCTCGATGAGCCCTGGCGCATCCTCGTCCGCCTTTCCGCTCCCGACGCCGAGGTCGACAAGGTGCAGGCCCTGGTCGCGGAGATCCTCACCGAGTTCCCGGCCCTCACGGACGAACTCGTCTCCGACGGGATCGTGCTGAGCTGATGCCGAAGCGGACGCTCGGAGAGATTCCCGCAGGCTGCCGACGGCGTTTACTCGCGCACTACGGCAGCGGCGCCGAGGGCTGGCTCGACGCAGCCCCCGGCCTGCTAGCGGGGGCTGCGGAACGCTGGAAGCTCTCGTTCGGGGACTACTTCGACGCCGGACACGCCTCGGTGATCGCCACGGCGACCGACCTCGACGGGCGTCCGCTGCTCCTCAAAGCCTGGGTCGACCCCGACCGGTACCGCCACGAGGTGGACGCTCTGCGGCTGTGGGCCGGTGGACCCACGGCAGACGTCTTGGAGGCTGCGGACGATCTGGCTGTGGCCGCCCTCGAACTCGTAGGGGGGCGGCCCGGGGGAGCGGATCGGCCGGCGCGTGAGACGCCGATGGTCGCCGCTGCCCTCCAGGGACTCCACACCCTCGGGCGGCGCAGAAACCGACCGAACGACTTCCCCCGGCTCGCCAGCTACCTCGCCGGGGAGGTCCTCCCCCGGATCCACCGGCGGGAGCACGCGCTCGACACCGGCGTCTGGCGCCCTCTCGTTGACGCCATGCTCCCGGCAATCACCGGCCTTGAGGAAGACCCGAGCCGGGTGACGGTGCTGCACGCGGACCTGTACCGGGAGAACGTGCTCTTCGACTGGCTGGCGCACCCGCGCCTGATCGACCCGCTCCCCATGGTGGGTGACCCGGCGTTCGACTGGGCGTTCTGGACCATCTACTACGACCTTGCCCGCAGGACCGGGGAGCGGCTGACCACTGCCTCACGCATCTCCCGGATCCCCATCCCCGTACTCGCGCCCTGGTGCCGCCTGCTCGCCCTCGACGGTCTCCTCTTCTACCTGGAGACCGACGACCCGAGAGCACCGCAGATGGCGGAAGTGCTCTCCGACCTCTCGGCATCAACTCCACGGAGCGGAACGTGACCACCTACATCGTTCGCCACGGCCAGACGAACTACAGCAAGCGGTACCTCGTCAATGGCGACCCGACCAAGCACATCCACCTCAATGAGGAAGGCCGGCAGTCACTGAGCCGTGCCTGGAGCATCCTCCCCTTACACTCCGTGTCCACGTGGCTGACCAGCGAATTCCCGCGAGCCCGGCAGACGACTTCTCTTCTGATGGGCGTTCCCGCGGCCACGCTGGTTGTCGATGGCCGACTGAACGAACTCGACTACGGGGAATTCGAGGGCAGCCCGTTCCTCGAATACGCGGTCTGGCTCGACAGCCACGGTGCGGGGCAGCGTCCACCCGGTGCCGCAGAATCCCAGCGCGAGGGCATCCGGAGGATGCTCTCCGGGGTTCTCTCCGCCCTGGAGCACCCCGGTCCCCGTGTACTCGTCAGCCACGGTCTGCTCGTCTCCGTGCTGCTCTGGCACCGGGACCGCTCCCCAGACGACCCCATGCCGCTGTTCTTCCCGGAGGCCCCGTACGTCGAGCCGGTCGCCATACCCGATGACGAGCTCCCCATCCTCATCACGGCACTGCTGGACGATCTTGATACGAGCGTTCACCACGAATCAGCCACCGATGGTGACTCAGCGATATTGCGGATCAGCGAGGGGTCGGCGGTTGCTACCGTCGATGCGGTATCCCCATCCCACTCGCTGGATAAAAAGGATCTTCCTCATGCATGACGCCCGCGCCCTGATTGAAATGGGTGCCGAAGCAGTTCGTCGGCTCGCTCGTCGCGGTTACTCCCTGGACCTGTCCCGGCTGGAAGACCTCCAGTCCCGGCGCAACCAGAGCATCCGCTCAGCCGACGAGCTGCGGGCGGAGGCCAAGCGGGTGGCGAGCGAGGTCCAGCAGACGGCCAAGCAGGGCGGCGACATCTCCAAGCTGAAGGAGCGTGCCCGCGAGCTGAAGGACCAGATCCGGGACATCGAGACCGAGCAGGAGCAGGTGCAGGAGGAGCTGACCGAGCTGCTCCTGACCATCCCGAACCTGCCGGACGACGCGGCCCCGGACGGCGACTCGGAGGAGTTCGCGGTCGAGGTCCGGCGTGTCGGCACCCCGCCGGCCTTCTCCTTCGAGCCGAAGGACCACGTCGACCTCGGCGAGAGCACCGGCATGCTCGACTTCGGCCGGG
Source organism: Streptomyces sp. A0592 (assembly GCF_004795115.1). Lineage (NCBI taxonomy): Bacteria > Bacillati > Actinomycetota > Actinomycetes > Kitasatosporales > Streptomycetaceae > Streptomyces > Streptomyces sp. A0592. Next base: position 105,682 of record NZ_SSBM01000010.1, on the reverse strand, counting down.
CGACGAAGCTGTCGGGCCCCAGGTTCGTCGTCTCCCGCGGGGCAGGCGCTGCCCTGGAGCGTGCCTTGGCGACGCTCTTCCTCGACATCCACACCCGCCGGCACGGGTACGTCGAGCACGCTGTTCCGTACCTGGTCAGCCGCAAGACGATGACCGGTACCGGACAGCTGCCGAAGTTCGAGGAGGACCTGTTCAAGACCGGCGTAGCCGACCGCGAACTATTCCTCATCCCGACGGCCGAGGTACCGCTGACCAACCTCTACGCCGACGAGATCATCCCGCCGGCCGACCTGCCGCTGGCCCTCACCGCGCACACTCCGTGCTTCCGGTCGGAGGCAGGCTCGTACGGCCGTGACACCCGCGGCCTGATCCGCCAGCACCAGTTCGCCAAGGTCGAGATCGTCCAGATGGTCGACCCCGCGGACGCGGACGCCACGCTGGAGACGATGGTCGGCCACGCCGAGGCGTGCCTGAAGGAGCTCGGCCTCGCGTACCGCGTCGTCAAGCTGGCCGCCGGTGACACGGGCTTCTCGGCCCAGCTCACGTACGACATCGAGGTCTGGATCCCGAGCCAAAACACGTACCGCGAGATCTCCTCGATCTCGAACTTCGGCACCTTCCAGGCCCGCCGCGCGAACATCCGCACCCGAGGCGAGGACGGCAAGCCCAAGCTCGTCGCCACCCTCAACGGCTCCGGCCTGCCCATCGGCCGCACCGTGGCCGCGCTCCTCGAGCAGTGCCAGCAGCAGGACGGCTCCCTCGTCCTTCCCGAATCCCTTTTCCCGTACCTCGGCTTCCGCCGTATCTCGGCGGACGGAACACCGGAGGCATAACGTGCTCGTCGGCGTCTGCGACTTCCCTGGTAGCTACGCCTTTCCACCCGCCGGGTACGGCGGGATCGAACGATGGCTGTGGGCGGTCGCCGTAGGCGCCCGGGCCGCGGGCGCCGACGTACACCTCCTCGGGCCAGGCTGGCTCACGGACCTGGAACACGACTGGGTCCGTAAGCCGGTCCGCCTGGAGGACATCACCGCCGGATCGCTCGCCGAGCGCGAGCTCCGCGGCGCCGGATACGACCTCCTGGTCGTGGGGCACGAGTACCCCTCGCTGCCCGCCTGGACCCGGACATGGAACGAACTGGACTGCGACGTCGCCACGTTCCAGCACTCGCCGGTCTTCCAGCACACCGCTACCGCCTTCGACGGCAAGCGGTCCCGGCTCTACTGCTACTCGCCGGAGATGATCGAGCGGTACGCCGACCACCAGCCGATCCCCGAGCTGGCCGTGCACCTCGGCCTCAACGAGGAGGAGCCGCCGGCGGTCGCCGGTACCGACCTCGTGTGGCTCGGCCGGATCGACGAGGAGAAGGCTCCGCACATCGCCGTACGTGCTGCTCAGATACTCGGCCGCCGGATTCGGATCGTCGGACCGGTCTTCGACGAGGGCTACGTACGACGCCACGATCGGCTCTTCAGCGCAGACCACGTCAAGTGGGTCGGCGAACTCGGTGGCCCCGCCAAGACCGCTGCCATCCGCGATGCGTCCGTCTTCGTCTACACCTACGCCCGCACCTACGTGGAGGCCGGCGCCGCTGTCTTCGGCGAATCCCTCCGGGCCGGCACCCCGATGGCCGCCCTCACGTGGCGCACCGGCACCTGCGCCGAAGCTGCTCTCTGCGACCAGACCGGCGCGATCAGCGTGGCCAATCCCGATGAGGACGACGAGACAGCGGCCCGCCGCCTGGCACGCGCCATCGAGCAGGCGGAGGACCTCGACCACGGTCAGGTCCAAGAGATCGGCCTGCGCCGCTTCGACCCTGCGCGGCACTTCTCGGCGATTGCAGCCCGATCGTGCTGACTGGGACAAACAGTGTGGCCGGAGACGCCCTGGCCTTGCGGATACCCGCTGTGCTCCGCGCGGCGTTAGGTCCCCACTGGGAGTTCACCGCCGACGGCTCCCGCATCCAGATCCAACACCCTCACCGAGGCACCCCCTACAGCCCGCCGCGTCGACCACCCTCGTGGCGCGAGCTGCTGGACGGTCTGCAGCACGGGTTCGCGGGCAACGGCGCCACTCGTGACGCCTGCCTTCCCCTCCGATGGGGCCGAGAGACCGAGCTCACCATCTCCGCGGTCCAGGCCCTCGACCCCCTCCTCAAGGAGGGCAAGCCCCGCACCTATCGGAGTGGATTCCTCCCCCAGCCAGTCGTCCGCTTCACAGGCCAACGCGACGCCAGGGGCTTCTTGGCCGAGGGATTCCTGACCTCCTTCGTCAATGTCTCCCGAGTCCAACCCATCAAGGCCCTGGACGAGTACGGAGCCATCCTCGACGGCTGGCTGACCGTCCTCTCCCGACTCGGCTTCCACGCTCGGCACCTGAGCATCTACGGCACTCTCACCCCCTGGCGCCGAAACGAGGTCGAAGGCCTAACCCTGCGCTTCCGCCACCTGGACCTCACCCTCGGTGACATCGTCCTCCTGTGGAACACCGACCACCCGGACCGCCTGGCTGTGGACCTCGGCACCGGGTTGGAACGCCTCGCCTGGGCACGTACCCGGAAACACTGGTACGACCTGGTCTACGGTCGCTTCGCCCAGTCGGCACCGCCGACGACGCTCGACGCTATCCGCACCGCCACACTCCTCCTCGGCCACGGAATCACTCCCGCGGCGCGCGGAGCGGGAGGAATCACGCGGCGAGTCATAGGGGCCATCGCCCCGGACGCTGCCCGCCTCGGCGTCAGCGCCATGGTCCGCGAGGCGTTCGGCTACTGGAATCTTTTTGGCGAGCTGCGCGCCCCGTGGCCGGTAGTCGCCTGCCGCATCGAGGAGGAGACGCTCCGGTAATCGGCGACGACGAGGGCGCTGGCCAAGGCGTCAATCGATGCGGCCCGGTACTCGAAGGCGCTCGTTCTCCTTCTCTAGCTGGGCGATGCGGCGTTCAAGCTCAGCACGGGTCGGCCGTTTTGGCGGTGGAGGAGTTGCCAATTCTTCACGAGCAGCGGCGGGCGGCTCTCTCACGAGGCCGATGGGCTCGAAGGCAACGATCACCGACGACTCCTTCCCGCATTCTGGGCAGTCCATCGAGGAAGATGAGCCGGACAAGGTGGGATTGCAGCTCTCGCGGTGACGCCGGGTTTCGGTGATGTGGCCGCAGTACAGACGGACCCGCCACCGCATGATCTCGTGATCTGCCTTCTTGAAGGACTGCATCAGCTTCCAGGCATCTTCGAACGCTTGACGGCGTCGCGCAGCCATCTCCGGGTCTGCCCGACACCTGGCCACGTCCTCCTCGACCCGTTGGCTAACGGACTGCCTCATGGTGTCGCGCTGCTGCTGCTCGCGATGGTCTCGACGGGTGAGCTGGTATTCCTCCAGCGGAACCCCGCGGCTCTCGTACTCGGTGTCAGGCACGGCTGACACGCTAGATCCAAGGAGCGGAGCGGCTGTGGGGGTAGAGGATCTTGACCGATTGGCCCGCCGGTTCTGAACCAACTTGAATCCTGATGGCCAATTAGGACAACCAGTTGTACAAACGTCGAACCGTAGCGAGGCCGACCGGCGGCCGGGCAGCCCCGGCCGCCGGAGTGCTCTGTGACTACTTCCTTTGCGAGTACCTGGCGGGAGGGGCTGCCAACGCTGACGCCGAGGAAACCGCGGACGTCACGTGGATTCCGAAAGACTCCCTCACCCGGTTCACCCCCGTCGATATGGTCTTCCCACCCATCCTGGCTGTTCTGGAGGAGTAGACGTGACGCAGCAGAACGCGGAGGAGCGACCGGGTATCGCCGCGGCCATCGTGGTGCACGAGGGGCGCGTGCTCATGCTGCGGCGCCGGGTCAGCGAGGGCCAGCTCTCCTGGCAGTTCCCGGCCGGCGAGGTCGAGCCCGGCGAATCCCGCGAGGACGCCGCCGTACGCGAAACCCAGGAGGAGGCGGGCCTGACTGTGAAGGCGGTCAAGCTCCTCGGCGAACGGATCCACCCGGCCACCGGTCGACTGATGTCCTACACGGCCTGCGAGGTGATCGGCGGCCACGCGCACGTCGCGGACACCGAAGAACTGGCCGAGCTTGAATGGGTTACCCACGCAGAGATCCCGCAGTACGTCCCCTACGGCCTGTTCGAGCCGGTACAAGTGCACCTCGATGCGGCCCTGACCCGCTGACGAAGGCCGTTGCGGCGTGCGGCGTCGTCCCCTTTGCGTTGCACGGAACGTCTAGCCCGCAGCTCCTTCGGAAATGGGGCCAATCGTCAGGCGCGCTGAAGGTCCGCCACAACCTGCTCAGCCATCCGGCGGGCGGGTTCAAGGCGAGGGTCTTCGGCATGCGCGTCAGGGGCCAGGATCTTCGCGCAGACGAACAGGGAGAATTCCGGCCCGGTCATGTTCGCCCAGTTCAGATCGGCATGCGCCGGCTGCCACTGCCGTACCTCGTTGTCGACGCCATCCGGAAGGAAGCGGTGGATAGCCTCCGCCACCCCGCCCTGTGTGATCGTGATCGTGTCGGGAGTCGCCACCCGGCTTGTGCTCTGCACTGAGAGGGCATCCAGTGAGCGGTTCAGCGCTTGCCACCACGTCTCCGGGAGGAGCGGGGCGGCGACCAGCACGCTGTTGCCCACTGGAGAGTCGGGCAGCAGATCGGTCTCGGCAGCGCGCCACATCACCGGCTCGTCCCTCTGCCGCCACGCCGCACCCCGCCGCCACTGCGGCATCGCGATGCCATCCAGCAGTGCGGCGCACTCAGTGCCGTTCCAGCCCTGGTTCCCGATTTTCTCGAAGCGGCGCCGCTCGATACGCACCCAGGTGTCGCGATCCGTCCTCGCTCCGAGGGACCGGCGCTTCCGCACCAGTGTGGTGCGGTCCAGCTGAGTCCGGAGCATCCGCTCGACCTCGTCGAGGACGATGTCAGTCGGTTCAACTCGTAAGTCGGAAGCGGCGGTAGCTGATGAGGAAGACAGCACCGGACCCTCCTTGGCGACTGACCGACGTTAGCAAGGAGCTCGGCCCCACAGGGGCCAAGAGGGAGCAGACGTGACGCAGAGAATGAGTGGACACCATGACTGAGAAGGCCTCCCGCGCCACGGGACCTACTGCGGCGGGCGCGCCGGTCATCCTGAGCAACGAGCCGGGCTCGTTCGCCTGGGGGGTGATGGCCAAGCGCCACCCCGCCCTCATCCAGCAGGTACGGGACGCGTTCCCGTACGGCCCCCGCCAGCACGAGGCGCTCGACGCCCTGCTGGACGAGATCACCCGCGGCGCTATCGAACCGCCGGCCGACGGAGAGCACGATCACGAGAGCTGGACGGACTGGGGGCAAGGGCGCTTCGGGCAGTCCTGGTACGACGCCCCGTTCCTCTGGGCGGAGAGCTACTTCTACCGCAAGCTCCTCGCTGCCGTCGGGTACTTCGGAACCGGCCCGTGGGGTGGGGTCGACCCGTTCGCCCCGTTCAAGCAGGCCGAACTCCGCGGCGAGGCGGTCGACGAGGAACTGCGTGCCCTGGACGCCTTGGCCGACGTGGCGGTCGACGAACGGGCCACTGCCCTGCTCCACGCCTCGCTCTGGGGAAACCGCGCAGACCTCGGCTTCCGTGTGGTCGAGGGCGAACCGGCCGTCGGTGGCCCCGAAGCCTCGGCCCTGGTCGCCGACGAGAGCGCCCTGCTGTGGAAGCTCCTGCCCACCGGGGCCGCCTCGACCGTCGCCGTTGTGGCGGACAATGCGGGTCGCGAGTTGATCCCGGACCTGATCCTCATCGACCACCTCCTCGAACACGGTCGCGCCGAAAAGGTAGTGCTCCATGTGAAGCCCTATCCGTACTACGTCTCCGACGCGATGACGGCGGACGTGGTCGACTGTCTGCGCCGTCTCACCGATGCTCCGGGTGAGGCAGGCCGGATCGGCGGCCGCCTGTGGAAGGCCATGGCGGTCGGGAACCTTGAGGTCCGCTCGCACCCGTTCTTCTGCGCGCCGCTGCCGTACGAGGAGATGCCCGCGGACCTCCGCAGCGAGTTCGAGGGCGCCGCACTGACCATCCTGAAGGGCGACCTGAATTACCGCCGCCTGGTGGGCGACAGGCACTGGGGCGCCACGACGCCGTTCGCTGACCTCACCTGCTACTTCCCGGGTGCCGTCGCAGCCCTGCGCACGCTGAAGTCCGATGTGATCGTCGGCCTGGAGGCTGGAACGCTGGACTCTCTGGAGCGGTCGGGCGCCGCGTGGCGTACGAGCGGGACGCACGCTCTGATCCAGGTGCGTCGGTAGGGGCCTTGGGCCGGGTGACCTCGCGGGTAGCGCTGAGTCAGTTGGGCCACCTTGGCGACAGGCGGATAGCGGGTGGCGCGGGCGGATTCCTTGCCGTCGGCCGTACTCGGCATCGACCTCAAGCCCGAGGAGATCACCGACGTCCTGTAGATGCCATCGGTGCTGGCACCCTCGGGGACGAGGGCGCGATGCAGCCTGACTGATGCGCGGACATGCCGCCGGGGCCAACGCTGAAGTGCGTTGGCCCCGGTGGCGTTGGTCAGAAGGTGTACGGGGTGAAGCGGCGCGGGGGCTCGATCATGAGGCCGAGCAGTCGGTCGAATTCGGCCCTCTCGTCCTTGGTCATGAGCTCGACGGCGTTGCCGAGATTCTTCGTGGTGAGCTGGTCCATGAACGGGGCGAGGAACCGCTGGAAGGCTTCCGGGGCTTCTTCCAGGGTCCGCTTGTACTCCATGTAGCGACTGTGCTGTGCCGCAAACTCTTCAAACTCGGCACGGGTGGCGCGCAAGGCGGTGGCCTGTTCCTCCTTGGTGAAGGGCCGGCTGTCTACGTGGGACCAGGTGTTGGTGTCGCGTCGGTACTTGAAGTTCGAGTCGCAGAGGAGGGCGACGATGTGGGGGCGGATTTCGGTTTCGGGCATACGGGTGCTCCTGGAGAGGGTGTGGTTGGTGGGGCTGTACTTCAAGGGTCTGGAGAATCCCCGGTTTGGCTAACCGGGGATCGTCGGTTACCTTCAGCCGCCCTTCTTTGGTCAGCGCCGCCGGGTTGAGTCGGTCGCGGGCGCCGTCGCCTGCTGTGCGGCGCGCGCCGCAGGCGGTGTGCGCCGGCTCCTTCGGGCGGTCGGGGTGTCAGGGGCGGCGGGCAGGTGGGCGCTGCGGCGCAGGCGCCAGACCAGGACGTCGCTGATCGAGGTGGCGGTGTCGAGCTCGCGGCGGCGGGTGGCGTCGGCTAGCAGGGCGACCGGGTCATGGCCGGCGTTGCGGGCGTCGTCGAGGGTGGCGGCCAGGGCGGGCCAGCCAGGTTCGGACAGAACCTGCTTCGCCAGCTCAGGTAGCGCCTGGCGGACAAGGTTGGCCTGCCGCTGCTGCACACCCAGCGCCAGCCGCTGGCCTCGCAGCCGGAGGACGGCCATGGGGTGGGCTGCCGTGGTCTCGTAGGCGGCGCGCAGGTGCTCCGCAGCCTGGAGAGCGGCTGCTGCCTGCTGGGCGTGGTGCTTCTTGGCGTGCCAGGTGGCGGCGGCGGTGGCGAGGAAGAACGCCATGTCAATGACCATGGCGGTGGTGGCGCCGTCCTCGCTCCGGCCCAGGGCTGGTCCGCTGTGGATCAGGTCGCGGGCGGCTTGGCGCAGGGCGCGGTCGTGGCCGCGTTCGGCGCGTACGTGGGAGCGGGCCGCCCGCTCGAACGCCGTTGCCGCTTCCCGTAGCTGGTGGCGGGTGTGGGCGGCGGAGGTCTTGGCGAGGGCGTCGAGGACCTCGCTGGCGGCGGCGATCTGGGCGGCCACGGCTCCGTCGTCGCCGTGGTCGATGAGGAGGACGGCCTGCCAGAGGGCACCGGTGGCGTGCCGACGGGCGGACGCGGGACCGCTCACCGGGGCGGCGGTCGGCTGGGTCGCCGTACCGGTCCAGCGTTCGCGGATGCGGGGCAGGGAGAGGTCGGGCGCGAGCTTAGACCCGGAGTAGAAAACAGGTGCCCCGTCCTTGTTGCGGTCCTCGGGGAGGGCGACGGTGTATCCGAGGGTGTCGCCGGAGGGTGCGGTCCGGCGGCGGATGAGGAGGCCGGCGGAGGCGAGGCGGTCGAAGAACTCCGTCTCCGAGGCGGTGCCTGCCGCGGCGCGGCGGACGGTCTCGCGCAGTTCCTCGCGGGCGGTGCGGTCCCGGCCCTGGCGCTTGGCTTTGTGGCGTTCGGCGCTGGTGGGGCGTTTGGCGGCGGTGCCGTCTCCGGGCGCCACGCGGTGCAGGTCGTAGTCGGCTTCGATGCGGCGGCATTCGGTTTGGGCGCGCTGGCCGGAGCGGTGGTGGTCGGGCTTGCGGCCGTCTTCGCGGACGAGTGTGGCGATGAGGTGGATGTGGTCGTCGGCGTGGCGGACGGCGGCCCAGCGGCATCCGGCGCCGTCGCCGGGGTCGATGCCGGTGGCGGCGATGACGCGGCGGGCGATGTCCGCCCACTCGGCGTCGGTGAGGGTGCGGTCGCCGGGGGCGGAGCGGACGGAGGCGTGCCAGACGTGCTTGTCCGGTCGCCTGTCTGCGGGGAGGAGGTGGAGGGGTTCGTCGAGCAGCTGTTGGAGGTCCTCCTCGGTGGCGCCGCGGCCGGGGTCGGGGGCGAGGCCGTCGAAGCAGGCGACCAGGTGCGGGTCGGTGTGCTCCTCGCTGCGGCCGGGGCCGTAGAGGTAGGCGATCAGGCCGGCGGTGCTGGTGCCTTGCTTGTGGATGGACGGGATCAAGCGGCCTGGGTTCCTTCGGGGTTGGTCATACGGGTGGTGACGCGGCGGATGTCCTCGGCGGCGAGGAGGACGGCGGCGATGGTGTCGTCGAGTCCTTCAGGGACGACGCCCCGGTGCAGGGCTGTGACCGCCTGGTTGAGGTTGTTGTTGGCGATGCCGAGCTGGCGTCGCAGCAAGAACAGGGTGGTGAGGACGTCCTGGGTGGTGGCGATGACGGCAGCGGTGCGGTCGAGGTCGCGGGCGGCGGCCAGGCCGGAGGTGGCGAGGAAGCCGGCGACGCTCATGCCGACGGCATCGGCGCCGGCGGCGATGCGCAGGTACTCGGGCTCGGTGAGGCGGACGCTGTGGGCGGGGCGCTGCTTGCTGGCGCGGATACGGGGCTTGCCCCGGCGCCTGCCCGGCTGCGGTCCGCCCTCGGCCGCAGCCTCCCCGTCCCGTGCCCCCTGGCGCGGGACGGTGCCCGCCACCCCCGGGGCGGGCTCGGGTTCGGACGCGCCCCCTGCGGGGGAGTGTCCGAACCTCCAACTTGCTGCCCGGTCGGTGGCTGATGTCGAGGCTGCGTGCTGCTGGTCGTCGGGGGAGGGGAGAGCGGGCTGATCGTGCATGGAGGAACTCCTTGCGGTGGAGGTGGATGGGGGTGAGCTGGGCGAGGGGCCCAGCGGCGGGCTCGCCGTACAGCCGTCGGAGTGGCAGACGGGCTGGGTTGTCGCTGGCGTGGCTGAGCGAGTGGGGTCCTACGGGCCAGCTGGAGCCGCTGGTCCGTAGGTCCCCGTTCCGGCGTTCCGTGCCTGACCGGATATCCGGTCAGTCGCTGGGAGCGCTGGTGTCGGCGTCCTGTTCTGCGAGCAGGCGTGTCCTGAGCTCGGTGAGCCGGTCCTCGGCGATGGGCAGCCCTGCGTCGCGTACGGCGTTGCGCAAGATGGAGCGGGTGGCCTTTCCGTGCACGGAGACGGCCTGGCGGCCGATGGCGAGTAGTTCGTCCATTTCGGCGCCGGGAGGGCGACCGTAGCGCTGCGCCATCAGGTCGCCTTCCTCAGCGGACGGCTCCCAGCCGTCGCGGGCGGGGCGCATTTCGTGCAGGGGCGGGTGGAGCTGCACGGATGTGGGCGGCGGGCAGTCGGGATGCTCGTCGGGGTCGGGGTGTTCCCTGGCGTCTTCGTCTTCCGGGCTATGGCTTGCGCCCGACCGGCTGGGTGAAGGGCTCGGCTCGGCGGGGAGTGCGGTGTTCCGGGCCGGGCTGGGCTCGGCCCAGGGCGAAGGCAGCTCGATGGTCGCCAGCGCTACGGCATGGCGGCGGGCGGCGAGCTGCCGCAGCAGGTCTTGGCGCTGGCGGTCGTCGATGGCCACCGCGGCTTGGGCGACGGCCTGCGAGAGCCGTCGTGCGATGCGCCGGCCTTGCCACCGGTTGCGCTTGGCCGGGGTGAGTTCGGCGAGGCGGGTGGCCAGGGCGACGGCCTTGAGGGTGGCGCGGTCGCGAGTGATCTGTGCAGCGTCCCGGTCGCGTTCGGCGATGCCGAGGCGGGAGAGGAGGCGTTCGCGTATCTCGCGGCCGATCTTGGCGAGGATGCTGTGGGACGCGGCTTCCGGCTTGCGGAGACGTAGTTCGATGCCCATGGCTTCGTGCCAGAGCGCCGCGGCCAGCACCGGGCCCACAAAGGCTCGCACCGTGCCGCCGACCAGGCCGGACTCGGCGTACGCGGGAATCACCTGCACGGTGGTGATCACCCAGGTCAGGGTGCCCGGCAAGCCTGGTGCCTGCTTGGGGCCGTGCAGGTTCTGCCGCGCCAGCAGCGCCGTGGCGAACAGGGCGAACTCAGCGGCGGCGAACATGGCGGCGCGTTCGGCCGTGCCTCCCATGTCCAGGTAGTGGGCCGCGAACCGCCAGCTGGTGTCGGCGCTGTAGGCGGTGCAGCCGACCGCGGCCAGCGCAGCCACGATGACCGCGGGCGATCCGGGCCTGCGACTGCCGCTGGTCCGGCGTGTGCGCTGCTTGACCAGCCACGTGATCAGCAGCGCGGAGCTGGTCACCGCGAGGGCGGTGAGGGTGAGGGAAGTGGCGTTCCATTGCCCGAGTGCGGGCAGGGCGAGTGGTGTCATGCAGGGGTCTCCAGAGACCCGCCGCGCGGTGTGGGCGAGGGCGGGCGGTGCGGTGAAGGCGGTGAGGTGGGTGGGCGCCGTCGGTGGGGCCGGAGCTACGAGGCCAGGGGCGCGGCGGGCAGCACGGTCGGACCGGAGGCGGCGGGCGGAACCGTTGGTGTGGAGAGGCGGCTCAGCGACCGGCGGAGCGAGCTGGGTCTGTGCGGCGGGCGCTGTTGCCGCCCGGCACGGTGGCGGGGCGCGGTACAGCCACTTGCCGGGTGCGGGATGCGGCGGCGAGGTCGACGCGGGACGGGTGGGGGATGGCGCGTGGGGCGTTGCCTCGGGCGCCGCCGTCGAGGCCGGTGCGTCGGTTGCGGCAGGGTACGCCTTCGTGGGCGTGGCACCAGGGGCACGGGACGCTGAGGGCGTCGGGCTGTCCTGCGGCGGTGGCGGCTTCGCGGGCGGCACGGGCGGGCCGGTACTGGGCGAGCTGGGCGCGTGCTGCGGGAGGGATCACGGATCCGACGGAGCGCAGGCGGGCCTCGACATCGGGGTGCGGGCCGGCGGTGAGCTGGCGGAGGGTGGACGGCGCTGCGTGGCCGACGGCGACAGCGCGCCGGGCGCCGAGCAGTTCGGACCGCCAGGCGGCCGGGTCGTCCGGGTCGGCGGCCGGGGTGGGATCGGTGTGCCGCTCCAGGCGGTCGCGGCGGTAGGCAGCCCACTTGCGGGCGACGTCCACCGGCAGGACCGGATAGGGCGAGGCGACGATATGGGCCCGTACCGCTTCGCGGGCGTCCCAGCCGTGGGCGGTCGTGGCGGGCACGTCGTGCAGGAGTTCGTGCCACTGGGCGATCCGGTCAAGGGCAGTGCCGGTGTCCGTATGGGTGGTGCGGGGGTCGAGGCACCCGATGTAGGCGAGCAGGGTGGCGATTTCGCGGCGGTCCAGGGTGGTCACTCCGTTCCGGTGGGGGTGTTGCGGGCTTCGAGTTCGGTGAGGGCGTTGAGCAGGGCGGTGGCGTGCTGTTCGGCGCGGGTCTTCCCCGCCGCAGGAGCGGTGGAGGCACCGCCGCCGGGCAGGGAGCGGAGGTACGGGCGGCCAGCAGCAGGGGTGCGTTCGCGGGTGATCCACTCGCGCCAGTCGGCGGACCAGGCGCCGGCGGTGCGTGGTGCCCAGACCGTCCGGTAGGTGCGCCACTTCTCGTCGGCGGCCCGTAGGGCGTGCTCGCCGAGCCGGTCGAAGTGGCCTTGTTGCCGCAGCCACGCCTGGGTGGCGTCGTCGATGCGCCACTGGGCGGCGGGGATGAGCGGAGAGCTGCTGCTGCTCTTACTACCGTTCACCTTTGGTTCACTACTGTTCTGGGGGTCGGATTCCGGCCCCCTCCCGGGTCGGATTCCGTTCCCCCCGGGGGTTGGATTCCGCTCCCCCGGGCCGGTTTCCGGCCCCCCTACAAGCGGCTTCGCAGGGCCGGATTCCGACCCTGCGGGGGTCGGAATCCGCTCCCCCTCCAGGGCCTGCTCGGCGAGGAACCGGGCCGCGTCGGGGAGGTGGTAGTAGCGCTCGCCGCGAGGTCCCTGGCGGTCGTCGAGCCACACCAGCTCGCCGCTGGCGATCAGCTTGTCGAGGGCGGCCCGGACGGCGCTGCGGGAGGCGTTGGCCCGCTTCATGAGGGCGGTGACCGAGGCGTACGCGATGCATCGGTCATCGACGCACCGATCGGCGATCAGGACGAGGATCAGGCGGGCGGTGCCCTTGCTGCGGCTGTGGTCCCACACCCATGCGCGGGCGTCGTGACTCATCGGGTGGCGGCTCCTTGGTGAGGGCGGGCAGGGGGTAGCCCGCTTCGGGGTGAGGGGAGGGGGAGTGTGCGGGTGACGGCGAGGCTGCGGCACGAGGCGCGCGCTGCTCAGCCCCGGGCTCGACATGCCGGTCTTGCCGTGCCCCGGATTCAGCGTTCGGGGCACATGGACAAGACAGCCACATCCGTTCGCGCAAGTCCAGCATTCCGCCGTGAAGGCAAACAGCCCACGGCGAACACGTCCTTGCGTCCACATAAAAACGGTAGATCCGAATCCCCGGTTGACGAAATAGTGCAGGAAATCTCAGGGATGAATTGGGGCAAGCCGTAACGCTTCGACAGCGCGCACCGCTGGCGTGCCCGCCGATGCCACCCGCCAGACCCTCTGGGCAGGTCAGAGGCTTGCCCCATTCCCGCGTCCACCAAGCGGCCGGTCTGACGATCCGTTATTTGGTCAACCGGGAACCCCGTGCTATGTTTCGCAATTTTTCTGCGGCAGGGTAGGGGACCTGACAAGGAAACGGGGGAATATAACAGCGGATCCCCGGTTACCGAAACCGGGGATCCGGAGTTACAACAGACCCATGCCGCCAACACCTCTGGAAATCGGTCCGGCCGGAAAGCGGGCTGCCCGCGCCATCGAGCGAGCCCGCACCGCCCGCGGTGTCGCCCAACGTCAGCTGGCAGCCCGCGCCACCGCGCTGGGCCACCCCATGACCGTCACGACCATCTCCCGCATCGAACGCCGCCGGCGCCGCTGCGACGTCGACGGCCTCGTCGCCATCGCCGCTGCACTCGGCGTCTCCCCGCTCGTGCTGCTCCAGCCCGCCCCGTAGCAGCACGAACCAGGCCCGCAGCAGTGCCAGGGCCGCCGTGTGCCCCCTCGCAGACCATCTGCCCACTCCAGAACCGCAGCCGAACCCTCGGCCTGCTCCGCCGTACCGGATGAGGATCCTTCTTGCGCCAATCGCCCATGGTCACTACCTGCCCCGACGCCTCTGCCCTTCCCCGACTCTTCCGCCCCGAGGAAATAGCCCATGCTCTCGGCTGCTCTGCCTGGTGGGTCAAGGACCGGGCCAGCCGCGGACGCATCCCGTTCACCCGCGTCGGGCGCGCGTACCGCTTCACCGCCGAGCACCTCGCGGAGATCATCCGCCTCAACGAAGTACGGCCGGCCATGGCGCCCGAACCTGCCGTGTCCTCCCTCCGGATGGCGCCGCCACGTGCGGCAGCACCATCCGCCCGCCTTCGTGCCCGTCGGCCCCGCCGCGCACGCCAGGACGACTTCGACACCACTGCGTAGCCGACGAGCAACCAGGAGAGGGGGAAGCAGTGGGCTTCGCGGAGAAGCGCAGCAACTACTGGCGCGCTCGTTACAAGACAGCGCCCGGAAAGCACAACACGGTCGTCGACTCGACCGGAACGACCATCAAGTTCGCCACCAAGCGAGAGGCCAAGCGGGCTGCCGACGAGGCGGAGATCGGCTTCCGACGCGGCGACGTACGTGACCCGTCGCTGGGCCAAGAGACGTTCGCTGAGTACGCGAGCCGCTGGTACGAGGCCCAGGACCTGGCCGCGTCCACCATGCAGAACTACCGGCGCCACATCGAGGAGCACCTGCTCCCCGCCTTCGAGGACAAGGCGCTCGGCGGCATCCTCCGCACCGACGTGGCGCTCTGGGAGAAGCAGGAACGTGCCTCCTACGCCGCCTCCAGCGTCAAGACCTGGCGGGCCACGCTCCACCTGATCCTCGCCGACGCCGTCGACGAGGGCCTCATCGACGCCAACCCGGCCGCCAAGCGGCGCGGGCGCGGCAAGCGGGCCGGACGCTCCGCCGACCGCGGTCCGGAGAAGGTGGTCACCGACGCACTCGGCGCCCTGCTGATCGCCGAGCGGGCTGCCCTGCTCTCCGGTCGGGACGACGAGTTCGTGGCCGTGGTCCTCAAGGCATACACCGGCATGCGCTGGGGCGAAATCGTCGGCCTGGAGACTGAGTTCGCCCGCAGAGGGGCGGTCCGCGTCGAGTGGCAGCTGTACGAACTTGACTCGGGAGTGATGGTCCGCTGCCCGCCCAAGGACGATAGCTACCGCACCATCGACACCCCTGACTGGCTCTCCGCCCTGGTGGCCGACCACATCGCGCGCACGAAGCCGACGCCCTGCCCATGCCACACGCGGACCTACGTCTTCCAGGGCCAGGGATCCGCCCGCACTGGCGGTCACCAGGGGGCGAAGCTGGTGGACGTCGCGCGCCGCGCCGGCGTCTCCGCCGGTACGGTCTCCAACGTCCTCAACCACCCCGACCGTGTCCGCGACGACACCCGCGCCCGGGTCGAGACCGCCATCGGCGACCTGGGCTTCGTACGAGGCGGGGCACCGACCACGAACGCCGCGCACTGGCGCCGCAACGGCTTCGCCACCTGGCTGTTCCACCCGGCCACCACAGGCTGGTACCCGAAGAAGGCCCCCCAGGAGCCGCGCCCCGTTCCCCTGCTCGGCGATCCCTTCCCGGGTATCCCGGTCCGAGGCCGCAACGCCCAGGGGCGAGCCGACTCCTGCTGGCTCCCGATTGCCAAGGGCCTGACCCCGCACGGCCTGCGCCATTCCCACCGCACCCATATGGAGGACCTCGGCACGGAGAAGGTCCTCATGGACGAACGCATGGGCCACCTCGACGGCTCGGTGTCCGCCCGCTACGCCCACGTCACGCCCGGCATGCGGCGGCGCCTCATGGTCGGCCTCACTGAACAGTGGGAGGCAGCCCTTGATGCCCGCCTTGCGATGCGCCCCACCTCGCCGGTCAGGGTGCTTGACGTGCTACTTCGAGCACATGCCTCGTCGCGGCAGCCGTAGAACGGGTGTCGCGCCCATGTTCACCCGGGCGCGACACCATCACATTTGCCCAGGCAGGGTCAGGTCAGTACGCGCATCGCGAGTACGGAGCCGTCCTGATGGATGGAGATTGGGCCGTCCCACTTTGAGTCCCACCCGAGGAGCGGCCACGCCTCCCGCTGGGCGTGGACCTCGGTGCGGTACCGCTCCAACTGGCCGTTCTCGAGATGGTGGAAGAGGTCCTTCGCGACTCCGGAGAACGCCTCGACCCGTGTCCTGTTGAGACGGAAGACGTGATCGGTGCCGACGAAGTCGATGCCGTGGAGCTGTACGTACGCGTCCTGGACGCTGTCGGTGGCGGCATGGATCAGGCCCGTGAAGTGGCGCTGTCCCTGCCTCTTGGTCAGATACTGCGCAGTGGCCGTGCCGTCTCCGGCGAAGGCCGTCAGGCCGGCGGCGGCGGTTCGGGCGAGGACGCGCCGAAACCACGGATAGTGCTCGGGCTGCACCTGGAACCCCGGCTCGGGCGCCGGCGGGGCGTCGCCCTCGGAGGGCCGCTGGATTCCCGGGTAGATGTTCTCGTCGTCGACGGGTTGATCGAGGTCGTTGTCGGGGGCATCCGGTGCGCGGTTCAGCCGGCCGCCGGTTCCTCGTGCCTGCAAGGCGTGCACCGTGAGGGAGCCCTCGGTCGGAAGCTCCGTACTGAACACCAAGGCCGGCGTCTCGTTCCACGCGCCGATGTGGACTGCCTCGACATGGGCGGAGGCGGACGCCAGCTGGGTGTGCGACGTGGCGGCGTTGCTGTGGTTCCCCTTGCAGGCGATCGGGATGGCCAACGACGGCTCGCCGGGCTTCCAGACCTCGGCGAAGAACTGCGGCCGGTAGCGGTAGCCGGATCGCGGCCCGGAGTCACGGCTGGTGAGGGCCCAGCCGGCCCGCAGCGCGGTGTCGGCGGGGACGATCGAGATCGAGTGATCCGGGTAGCGGCGGCCCAGGAGCTGTCGGGCGAGAGTCAGGGCGAAGCCGGTGCCGAGTTCCCCGGACTGGATCGCCTTGTAGTAGTCCGCGGTCTCCCGGCCTTCTGCCGAGAGCGTCATGAAGGACTCGGCGCCGCCGGTCAGAGCCTGGCTGTACTTCAGGCACCCCCAGTGTTCCGCGAGCCCGCGGCTGGCCCCTCGCCGGGACAGGGCGATGGCTTGGCCGAGGGTGTGCAGGACGTCCCAGGGCGTGAGCTGGACTGTCCGGTCCAGCTCCTTCGTGGGTATGGGATGCAGACCAGACTTGCGCCGGAGCTCTTCGAGTTCCTTCTCTTCGCGGGCCTTGTCGTCCTCGGCGGCGGCCTCATTGACCTTGCCGACCAGCCCGGTGCTGGAATGAGCGGAGATGTTGGACGGCTGGACGAGCTCCTTCAGTACGTCAGCGGCTGGCTTCAACCTGTTCCCCTTACGGCTCGCTCGGGTGTGACAGACCAACATCGGAAGCTAAATGCCGGAAGAGGGGCGCGCACAGGGCGTACGTGCGCACGGCACTGCCGCAGGGCCCTGTTGCTGAGAGAGCGAGCCATGGCCAACAGGCGCTCTTACGCCTGCGGAGTTCCTCACCCACACTGGCGGCCGACACCAGGGGGAGGAATCGGGTGGCAGCTCGTAAGCCGAAGCGCCGGTCGTCCCGGCGCAAGCGCAGGGACGACCGGCTCGCTGCGGGAGCCGTCGGAGGTATCGCTGTCCTCGGCGTGCTCACGTCGTCATGGGCCGTGATCTGGCCCTACCTCGTCGGGACTCTGGTCATCCTGGCGGTGACCGCGGGAGGCTGGTGGCTGTGGAAGACGGACCGGCTCATCCGCAGCGGTGACCGGACGTGGCGCCATGAGGACGCGGTCCTCACCGGCCACCGGACCCTCACCGAAGTCGACGCGATGGACGGAACGGACTTCGAGGAGTTCGTGGCCGGCCTGTGCCGACGGGACGGATGCACCGACGTGCGCCGGGTTGGTCGCTCGCACGACGACAGCGCGGACGTCCGCGGACAGCTGCCCGACGGCCGGACCATGGTGATCCAGTGCAAGCGCTACAACCCGAAGCGGAAGATCTCCAACAGCGAGGTCCGCAACCTCCTCGGCTCCCAAGTCCACTTCGGCGCCGACGTCGCGATCTTCGTGACCACCACCTACTTCAGCGGCCCTGCCGAGCGCTGCGCCGTGCAGAACGGCGTCCTGGCCGTCCACCGCGACCACCTCGGCCTGTGGAACAACGGCGCCGCACTGTCCTCCCTCGCCTCCATCAACGGCTCCGGCCAGGGAGACCGCCAACACCGCGCCCGCCGGAAGAACACGTACGGATAGCCGGAGCAGCGGATTCTGCCGTTGACGGCCTCCAGTAGTCGTCGGACTGGCTCAATGGACCCATGGAGATCGGAGAGCACTGGGCCTATCGAGCAAGGCCGAAGGAACTGGGTGGTGCACTGCGCCGAGTGGAGATCGTCCGAGTGGGCGGCGCCGGCAGATCCGGGAGCGTCCACGTGCGCTTCTTGGATGGTGACGCGGCCGGCCTCCAGGAATGGGTGAACCCCCACTGTCTGCTCGTCCTCTGGGCTGACGTGGACTCCTTCCGGGCGGACGACGCGGCGGAGCTGGCCCTGGCCGAGGCATCCAGGGCAGTGCGGGGAAGCGCCGAATTCGAGGCGGCCCGTATGATCCTCGGCTTCGTCCGACCCAAGGGCCGACTACGCCTGCGGAAGGCGGTGGCCGACGCCGGCGTCCTGGAGCTCGGGCACCTCGACGAGACCGCGCCACTCGTCGGCATGAACGCTGCCCAACTGCGCAACGACCCCATGCTCCACGAGGACCGCAAAGGCTGCTCCCTGGTGGGCTGGCCGATCACCGAGCGGATCGCACGCCAGGCCGCCCAGCGGCTGGCCGACGAGATCCTCCCGGAGGTCGACCAGCGGCAACGAGCCATGGAAGAGGAGCGTGACCGATCCTCCTGGTACGGCTACCAGCGACGGGACGACCGAAAGCTGGACGCTGAGAAGGAAGCCCTGCGCACGGTGCGGGAATGGTGCGGACAGGAGCAGGCAGAGCGCCACGACGAACTGGTGGCCCTGAGGTCGGAGGTGCTACGACTCGGGGAACTGGTCGAGCGCGCCGTGAAGACGCTCCGCGACCGGGGCCACGGCGTCATCGCCTCCACCATTGAGCGCGACCTGGGCGTCCATATCTCCACCCTTGGTCCAGACGTTCGTCGCTGAACGCCCGCGAGCGCTCCGGCTCCGGCCGTACCTCGGGCTGGGCCGGAGCGGGCTTCGATGGCAGCTTCTCCTTCTCGGGACGATGCGGGTGCCAGCCGTCGAGGAACGGACGAAGCTGGTCACCCGTCGGCTCCGCGTGGAAGTTCCGCCCGCGGAGCCCCTTCCGGCCCAGGACGGGATCGAGTCGGTCTGCCTCTGACCGCCCCCAGGCCGACCACTCCCGAAGACTCTCCGCCTCGACAGGGTCCTCCGCCTGGGTAGCGGCCTCATCCAGCGCGTCGCAGAAGGCCCGCATCTCACCGGCGGCCCGCCACTGGTCCAGAGCCGTCCCGAACGTCTCGGCCCGCGCCGCGTCCACCGCCTTGATCGAAGCCACGCTGACCGCGGCCTCCCACTTCTCCTGACGCCGCTGCCGCTTCTCCGCTTCCAGCCGTTGGCGCTCGGCTTCCTGCCGCGCCCGCTCCTCCCGCAGCCGACGCTGCTCCGCCTCGCGTTCCTCCCTCAGGCGGCGCTGCTCCGCCTCATACTTCAGCCTGGCCCGCTCCTGCTCCTGCGCACGTGCCTTCAGCACCTTGAAGACCTCGTCGATTTGCTCCTCGAGCGGCCTCTTGTCGGTGTCGGCCCACTCCGTCGTGATGCCGAGGCGCAACTCAAGCTCCCCGGATGGCTCGGACCGGTGCGCCGGCGTCACCCGCTGCCAGTCGTACGTGCGTCGGCCCGGCTGCTTGGGCACGTACCGGACCTGCCTCTGCCGCTCACGGAAGCTGATCTCGTACGTGATGCCATGGACGGTGAGCAGCGGCCGCGGCTGCTTGCGCTTCCTGGACACCGCGATCTCGCCATGGAGGGCGAAAACCCGCTCGGCGAACAGCCGAAGCAGCGACAGAACCCGGGGGAGCACCTCCTCCGACACTTCGAAGGCACTGTGGTCCTTCTCGACCGCGGCGATCACATCGTCGATGTCGGTCAACGTCCTGCTGCGCGCGAGCCGGATGCGGTTCCACTCCGTGTCATCCTCGCCGCTCACCCGCAGCAGGCCGAAGCAGATGTCCCCCTTGGCACGCCCGGTGTACTTCAGGTGGTACCCCTCAGGAGCACACTGCCTCGCCGCGTCGAACGCCCGCCGGTACCGGGCACGCTCGGCCTCACCCGGATCCGGGATGCGCAGGAAGCGCCCGGCCTGTTGCACCTCCGCGATCAAGGCCGCCCCGATGTCCGCGGGGGAGGGCTGCGGAGCCTTGGGCGCACGCTGAGCACGAGGCTTTGGCTCGGCTGGGGCCTCGGGCTCGGGAGGCTCAGACTCGTGGGGCGCCGTGGCGGCCGCCGTCGTACGGGACCTCCGTGGCGCGGGTTCAGGCCGGTCCGGATGATGACCGTGCTGGAGGTAGAACCGCCCCTCCTCGGCGATCTCCGCCTTCCACCGCCCACCTTCCTTCGGCATGGTGATGAGGCCCCGCTCCTTCAGGACCCGTGCGGTGCGGGCGAGGTCCGGAGAGTCAGAGGTGACGGGATCAGTGCCCTCCGCGATGCGCGTGAGGAGGGCGAGCTGGCGATCGTTGAGCGGCGTCCAACGGTGCATGTGATCGTCGTACCGTCAGTGCTCCGGTGCGCACAAGCTCCGCGGTGGGCTTCCTGGGGTCAGTTGCCGAGGAGGGACTTCAGGGCATCTACGGACAGGCGCAGACCCGGATCTGCTGCTCCTGCGTCGAAGTGGAGGCCCTCGGTTGCCAGGACGTCGGAGGGAGGGTCTTTGCGTGTGGTGTCGGTCCAGCGGAAGCCGGAGCTGACGCGGCCCGCCGAGTTGAGGACCCGCCAGGCGTTGGGGCACTGGCCGCAGGTGGCCAGGTGGGTGCCGACCGGGACGCGTGGCTGCCGTCTCGCCGTTGGTCAGAACAGACGCACATCGACGGGCACCCCGGTCTCCGCCGCGTTGCTGATCTCGACAGGCACAGGGACGCCGAGCTGGATCGCGGTTGGTGTGTAAAGGTCGGCGGTGACCTCGGGCGTACTGAGGGAAACGAGGAGTGCGTAAGGCACTGAGCGGCCTATGCGGTCGCTGCTGTTGTGGTACTTCCACCAGCCGCCAGCCGGAAAGACCGAGAGGACGCCGCAGTCGGCCAGGTCGCGGGCAGTACCCTGCCAGATGTCCGCGTGCAGGGAGCCTCGGTCACGGTTGGTCCGGCCGACCAGCCAGTCCCTATCAGTATCGAAGGGCTGGATCTTGGTACGGGCGTCATCCTCTGCCTGGGCGTGCTGCGCGATGCGCTGTTCGAATGCATTCACGGTCTCGGTAGGGCCCTTGAGAGCAAACCGCAGACGGTGCGAGGCATAGGTGTGCTGACCCAGCATGCCTCGACGGCCGGGGTTGGGCTCGACGAAGTAGGAGAGTGTCACACGCAGCCTGACATCTGCTGCATCGAGTTCGAGTAGCTGCTCGCGGGGCCACGGCAACTCGTGGAGCTTGAGCTCACCGAGCTGGATCGACTTGTCGTCACGGCGGAACGGGATCAACGAGTTCTGGACGATCAGGGTGACCGCGTTCGTGGTGCTCGCCAGAACGCGTTCTTCTGTGGGGACGCCCCAGCCGTAGCGGCGCAGCAGCGTGCGCGCTAGCTTGCCAGCACCGATTTTGCGGCGGCCGTTGCGGTTGTAGACACCCTCCACCATGGCTGGGGTCCACTCCGCTTCATGGACGAGCAGGCCGCGGATGGCTTCGGGTCGCAGGTCGGGATAACGGGCGTACGCGAGGGCTGCGAGGCGAGCTGCTTGAGCCGTGGCTGGGCTGGTCGCATGCACGGTGGTCAGGTGCCGGCCGAGGTTGCGACGGTCCGTGGTGGTCAGCTGCACGATCTCGTGGCCGGTGACTTGGGTGAGGCCAGCGTCGACGAGAAGGTTGCCGCCTTCCATGACGATGTCTGGCTTGATGGGGGCTGCCTCGGGGAACTGCACGGAGGTTCGGCTGTGAGGGGAGAGTTGGCCGGGGGCGGCCACAGGGCGAAACCCCTCGTAGCTTGGGTGTATAGGGACGTCACTGCGCTCTGTGTAGGCACCTACGGTCAGGATGTTCCACGCTTGTGCAGGGTCTTCGATACGGGAAGTGTCACACAGAGTGAGGTGATCGATACTTCCATCGGAGCTCACGAGATCGGCCGCGCGGTGATCTCGGACGTTGCCAGCTGAGACGACGATCAGCCGTGACAGTTCGGGCTCGGGTGGCCCGATCAGGTCAAGCCGGTCGTCGGTTACGACGACGTCCGTGCCTGCGGCCAGGGCATCCAGGGACGCGGACCACAAGGTGGCGGTGCCGTCGGTACCGCCCATGCCATCGCCGGATTCCACGGTTACAGCCATGGAATAGACGCGGCTGCGGGGAAACTCGGGTTGGGCGGTTTCTGCGGTGGTCACGGCGACTGCGGTGACCTCGCCGAACGGGCGCGGCTGGTGTTTGGCCGAGCGCGGCAGGATCTTCACTGACTCGAGGTGGTGCTCCAGCGAGACCGGCCCGTGTGAGTTGAGTGCCGCTTCGAGAGCGTCGCCGAACAAGGCTATGCCGCTCATCTGGGTCCCGTGGCCGGCATTGTCGTCGGGTCCTTCTCCCTCGATGACGCTATGGGCTCCGACGATAGAGGCGCGCAGCAGTGCATGTTCCTGGTCGATGCCGGTGTCCAGCAAGGTCACGGCCGGCGCTCCTGAGGCAGCGGGGCGTAGCCGACTGGCGAGATCGAGGACGAAGCCGTGGTGAAGATCGCGCAGCTCGCGGCTGTGGAATTCTTCGGCGAAGGTGGGCTTGCGGATCTCAGACGGGCAGGCGTTGGTGGTCAGCACCCTGGCGAGCTCGCGCGTGGTGGTTCTCACCTGTGCCACGCGGAAGTGGCCGATTCCGATACTGCGGCGCAGCATCGGCCAGCCGTGGGCCTCGGCCAGGGCGCGGAGGGACTCCACCTGGTCTGCGTCAGTGAGCGTGGGATCGAACCACAGCTCCCACCAGGCCTGTTTGTCCAACCCTGGGAGTGGCTCCTCTTCCTGCCACAGGCTCCGGATGGTGGCCTGCTCGATCTGTTCGATGTTGGCAATCAGCGCGTTGTTCTTGGGCCTCCCGTGGCGGGTGTCTTCGGTGAACTGGCCAATCTTCTTCAGGAGGGCCGGGGCGGCGCCGTCTGGAATCCACACCACGGCGTCCTGCGGGTGCGTCTCGGTGGCAGGGCGCACGTTCATCAGCGACAGGCCGGAGCTGTCCAGGGAGTCAAGCTTGAGTTCCGCGTCCGGCGCCGCCTCGATGCGGACAGCGAACCCGTCGGCGCGGAGGGCGGGCGGCGTCGCGTGCTGTTCAATGCGAGCGGCTTCCTGGGCTGCAGCAAGGTCCCCGGTGAGCCTTCGAACGTGAGCGGCCCGGCTGCCGGAACGATCGACAATCGTCTTCGCACCGCCCCCTCCCCTTGGGGGCTTGGGGGTGAGGGTTCGTGCGACCCAGGGGACGAGCAGGTGGGAGGCGCGTGGTGCAGGGCCCTCAGGCATGACGCAGGGAGTGCCTTTCTTCTAGGGCTTCCCTGAGGTGCCGGGCGTTGATCACGTCGCTGCCCCCCAGAATCGCCCGTTTGGCGGCCGACTCGGACGCCTTGACCAGTTCTGCGTGGCTCAGCCGTTCAGTGAGAGCGGCTAGGTCAGGCCACGCTACAGCGGAGGTGTCCATCGCGGCGAGCCTTCTCCTGAGAACCTCGATCGCCTGGTCAGGGGAGGGCGGGGCGTACAGGATCGCTAGGTCGAATCGACGGAACAGGGCGCCATCGAGCAGATGCCGGTGGTTAGTGGCGGCCACAACGAGTGATTCGGCGGGAGCCTGGTCGAGGAAGAGAAGGAAGGAGTTGAGAATGCGGCGGGCTTCGCCGACATCGTTACTTGCGGCGCGATCTGCTCCCAGGGCGTCGAACTCGTCGAAGAGATAGACGGCGCGGGTCTCGGCCGCAGCGTCGAACACCAAGCGGAGCTTGGAGGCGGTCTCGCCCATAAAGCGGCTGATCAGGCCATCCAGGCGGATGGTGAACAGCGGCAGCCCGAGTTCCTTTGCCAGTGCGGCCGCGGTCATACTCTTCCCGGTTCCTGGGGGGCCGGACAATAGGAGACGGTGGACCGGGGTGAAGCCGAATCGCTCTAGTTTGCTTCGCTGGCGCTGCTCATGCAGGACCTTCTCCAGCAATGCTCGGGGCTCGTCCGCGAGCGTCATGTCCGACAGGCGGATGTCTGGGTAGTCCGCCGTCAGCAGGCTCGCGAGTTCGCCGCGCGGCTGCACCACTGGCGTGGGGGTCGGCCGACGGGTGATCTTCTGGGCGCGCGAGGAGTCGATCAACTCCCGGAGCTCAGTCGCGAGCCGGGTATGGCCCTGGCGTGCAGACTTGGCCACAACCTGGAGGGCGATGCTGTAAAAGCGGTCGTCGTCACCCTCGGCATGGGCGCTGAGCAGCGCTTTTAGATGGTCGGCGCTGGCAGTCATCGTCCACGCCTCCCTAGCGATTCGTCCTTCCAACCTAGCGAGGGCCTCCGACAAGCGCGCTCCCAGGACGTCCCCCGCTTCTAGGGGCCCGCCTCATCGTAGTTCTTCCCATCGGTCGAGGTTCTCTCTTCGACGCGAAGAAGCGACGGATCCCTGCCGGATCGGCGATGAGGGGGACAGGGAGCTACTCCATTCCGCATGTCTTATCCGATCCCAGTCCGCTGGCTTGCTCAAGGCCCCGAGCCGGCGGAGCGGCCCACGTCGTGATGTGCGACGACACCGGCTGCGTTGAGCATCGCTGCTGTCGGCGACGGTTGAACCCCTCCAATCCGGCGCCCTCGCCGAATCGACGTGTGGCGATCGTGGCTGCGGGAGACTGGTGCCATGGGAGAGGCAGCACGGCGGAGGGCGGCGGCTGCGCGTCGCCCAGCTACAGGCGAGAGCAACATCAGGGACGCGGCTCCTGGCGAGGGGCAGCGGGTGCGTCACCTGCTCACCCGATACATCGGAGGCGAGGATTCTGATGATGCGGCTGAGCGGATCGACCGCCCCCATAGAAGCAACGACGGACTGTGGATCCAGCTTGTTGCCGAGCGGGACGGAGTGATCGTGGGTGCGCTGACGGCTGGCGACATCTTCGGTAAACCGCATATCCGGGAGCAATCCGGGGCGGCGGCGATGATCGGTCGCCACGCCGAACTCAGCAACCTCGTCGTTCACCCCGAAGCGCGAGGCCAGGGCTTGGGCTTTCGTCTCCTGGCTGAGGCGGAGCGCCGCTACATGGACGCCGGCTACCAGCTCTTCTCGGGCGAGTTCGTCGCGCGACGCCCGCATCTGCGGGACTACTACGAGCGAGCCGGTTTCGCCGTCGGCAAACCGGGCCGCCCGGTGGTGATCATCTTCGGCTCCCAAATGGTGTCCCCACTCGAACCACACGACGACGCGTGCCTCATCTGGAAGTGCATGCGTACTGGACCGACGGTTGTGGACTTCTCGTCCGTCTCGGCGGCGGAGGGCCCTCGACTCATCGAGCAGGCGATCCGCGCCGCCCGCGAGGGCGTCCCCGCCGACGCTTCCTGATTGGCTCTCTGTGGGAGCCAATCAGGAGTCGGCTCCCAGATGGCTCCCAAGACAGGTGCAAACGCCAGTCAGGGGCCTGACCCGCGATGCGGATCAGGCCCCTGACCTGGTCTTACGAAGTCGGGGTGGCGGGATTTGAACCCACGACCTCTTCGTCCCGAACGAAGCGCGCTGCCAAGCTGCGCTACACCCCGATCGTCGCCCTGAAGTGTTGCTGTCCTGGCGACATCGATTACTTTAGCGGACCTCTCGCCGGAGACGAAATCCGGTTTTCGCGGAGCGGGCGCCGGGGCCCTACTCCTTCGGGGCCAGCGTCAGGAGCGTCGCCTCCGGCGGGCAGGCGAAGCGGACCGGGGTGAAGCGGTTGGTGCCGCAGCCGGCCGAGACGTGCAGGTAGGAGCGGTGGCCCGCCGCCTCGTGCGTGGACAGCCCCTTCACCCGCTCCGTGTCCAGGTCGCAGTTGGTGACCAGCGCCCCGTAGAAGGGGATGCACAGCTGTCCGCCGTGGGTGTGGCCCGCGAGGATCAGCGGGTACCGGTCGGCGGTGAAGGATTCGAGGACGCGCAGGTACGGGGCGTGCACCACGGCCAGCGAGAAGTCCGCGTCCGCCTCCGGTCCGCCGGCGACGCTCTCGTAGCGGTCCCGCTTGATGTGCGGGTCGTCGAGCCCGGTGAAGGCCAGCTCCAGCCCTTCCAGCTTCATCCGGGCCCGGGTGTTGGTGAGGTTCAGCCAGCCCGCCGCGTCGAAGGCGTCCCGCATCTCCTCCCACGGGTTGTGCACGGCGCCGACGACCGGCTTGTTGCCGTTCAGCCCGTGCCGGCCCTGGACCTTCTCGACCAGGTAGCGCCCGGGGTTGCGCAGCCGCGGGCCGTAGTAGTCGTTCGACCCGAAGACGTACACGCCGGGGAAGGACATCAGCGGGCCGAGGGCGTCGAGGACCTCGGGGACACCCTCGGTGTCCGAGAGGTTGTCGCCGGTGTTCACGACGAAGTCGGGGCGCAGGCCGGCCAGCGACTGCAGCCAGGCGCGCTTCTTGCGCTGCCCGCCGACCATGTGAATGTCCGAGACCTGGAGCACGCGCAGCGGGCGCATCCCCCGGGGAAGCACCGGCACCGTGACCCGGCGCAGCCGGAAGGACCGCGCCTCGAAACCGGCGGCGTAGGCCACACCCGCGGCCCCCACCGCAGCGATTCCGGCAGCCGCTTTCAGTGGTACTCCGTAACGCGCACGCATGGACCCATCGTCGCAGACGGGAAAACACGTGAGCGCCACCGTCCCCGCACCTGGCACACTCACCTGCATGACCACGCTCAAGGCCAAGCTCCAGGAAGACCTCACCACCGCCATCAAGGCGCGCGACGAGCTGCACTCGTCCACGCTGCGCCTGACCCTTTCCGCCATCACCAAGGAGGAGGTCGCGGGCAAGGAGGCCCGCGTGCTCTCCGACGAGGAAGTCCTCAAGGTGATCGCCAAGGAGGCGAAGAAGCGCCGCGAGGCCGCGGATGCGTTCGCGCAGGGTGGTCGTCCCGAGCAGGCCGCGCGCGAGAGCGCCGAGGGCGAGTTCCTGGACACCTACCTGCCCAAGCAGCTCTCCGACGAGGAGCTTGCCGGGATCGTGGCGGAGGCCGTCGAGGAGGCCCGGTCGGCGGGTGCCGAGGGGCCGCGGGCCATGGGCGCCGTCATGAAGATCGTGAACCCGAAGGTCGCCGGTCTGGCGGAGGGCGGGCGTGTCGCCGCCGCCGTGAAGAAGGCGCTCGCCTAAGAGGTCCCGAAAGAGGTCCCGAAACGAAGAGGGAGGGCCCCGGCCGAATCGGCCGGGGCCCTCCCTCGTGTCGTCACCGCGTACGGACCGCCGCGGCTGCCGCGCTCTGCGGCTACTGGCCGTCGCGGCCGCCGATCACCGTGTCCGGGTCGATCGTGATGCCGGGGAAGGGGTTGTCCGGCTGGCCGGCTCCGCCGCCCGTGGCGCCGCCGCCCGGTCCGCCCGTCTGGCCCGCGTTCTGGCCGCCGGGCCGCCCGCCGGGCTTGCCGTCGCCGCCGGGCTTGCCGGGCTTGCTCGGGTTGGTGGACGGCTTGTTGCCGCGGGGGCCGCCGGAGGGCACGTTCGGTTCTGCGATGTGGACCGTGGTGAAGCGCAGGGCCTCGCGGCCGGACAGCGCGCCCGTGATCGCGTCCTTCCAGATCGGGCCGGGCAGGCCACCGCCGAAGACCTTGTCGTAGCCCCGGCCGCCGATGGTGATGTTCTCCATCGTGATCTTCTTCGCGCCGCCCGAGCCGACCCACACCGCGCCCGAGACGTTCGGCGTGTAGCCCACGAACCAGGCGTTGTAGCGGGAGTCCGTCGTACCGGTCTTGCCCGCGCTGTCGCGGTCGGTCAGGCCGGCCCGCTCACCGGTGCCGGAGTCGACCACGCCGCTCAGCAGGGTGTTGATGGTGTCGGCGGTGTTCTGCGACATCGCCCGCTCGCACTTGCTCTTGGGCACCGCCAGCGCCTTGCCGTGCGCGTCGGTGATCGATTCGATGGCGACCGGGGTGCAGTGGACGCCGCGGTTGGCGAAGGTCGCGTACGCGTTGGCCATCGTCAGCGGGGACATCTCCTCCGAGCCGAGCGCGATGGCGGGGCCGTCGGCCAGCTTCGCGCCGCTCGCCGGCACCACGCCGAGCTTCGCCGCCATCTCCGACACCGGGCACAGGCCGATCTCGGAGATCATCTCGACGAAGTAGGTGTTGATCGACTTCTCCATCGCCGTGCGCAGCGCGTAGGGGCCGACCTCGTCCTCGGTCTCGTTCTCCGCGGATTCCTTGCGCGTGTTGACGTACTGCGAGCCGTCGCAGCGGGAGATCGGGCTCGGGTAGTCCATCTTGTTCGGGGCGCCGTAGACCTTCGTCGGCGGCATGCCCCGCTCCAGGGCGGCGGCGGCGATGAACGGCTTGAAGGTCGATCCGACCTGGAAGCCGAAGTTCGAGCCGCCCATCCGCTTGTCCACGGAGTAGTTGATCTGCGTCTCGTTCTTGCCGAAGCCGTACGGCTTGGACTGGCCCATCGCCAGCACCCGTCCGGTGCCCGGCTGGACCATGGTCACAGCCGTCGCGATCGAGTCCTCCTGGTAGACGTGGTCCTTGATCGACTCGTTGGCCGCGTCCTGCGACTGCGGGTCCAGGGTGGTGCGTACGGTCAGGCCGCCCTGGTTCCAGACCTTCGCCCGCTCCTCGCGCGTCTTGCCGAAGACCGGGTCGGTCAGGAAGGAGTTGCGCACGTAGTCGCAGAAGAAGCCCGCGCCCTTGACCGCCGTGATGCAGCCGTTCCTGGGCTTGGTGACCTTCAGCGTGACCGGCTTGGCCTTCGCCGCGTCGGCCTCCGCCTGCGAGACGTCCTTGGTGTCGGCCATCCGCTGGAGGACGATGTTGCGGCGCTTCGTCGCCTCCTGGTTGTCGTTCACCGGGTCGTAGCGGCTCGGTGACTGCACGACGCCCGCCAGGAGCGCGGACTCCTCCAGGGTCAGGTCCTTGGCCGGCTTGCTGAAGTACCGCTGGGCCGCGGATTCGATCCCGTAGGCCTGCTGGCCGAAGTAGGTGATGTTGAGGTAGTTCTCGAGGATCTTCTTCTTCCCGAGCTCCTCCTCGACCTGGATCGAGTACTTCAGCTCGCGGATCTTGCGGCCGAGGCTCTTCTCCTGGGCCTCGCGCACCTTGGTCTCGTCGTCGCCGGCCTCCTCGACGAACACGTTCTTCACGTACTGCTGGGTGAGCGTGGACGCGCCCTGCGCCGCGCCGCCCTCCTGCGCGTTGCGGTTGACCGCGCGCAGGATGCCCTTGAGGTCGACGGCGCCGTGCTCGTAGAAACGCGAGTCCTCGATGGCGACGATGGCCTTCTGCATGTACGGGGAGATCGACGTGAGCGGGACCACCTGACGGTCGCGCGAATAGACGGTGGCGATCAAGCCACCCTCGGCGTCCAGAATCGTGGTCCGCTGGCTCAGCGGCGGTGTCTTGAGATTGGCCGGGATCTCATCGAATCCCTCGACCGTGCCCTTGGCGGCCAGTCCCAGGGCGCCTGCAGCCGGAATCGCCATGCCCGCCAGCACGACTCCGGAGAGAACGGACACCCCGAGGAACTTGGCGGCCTGCTGGCTCCCGGTGAGCCCGCCGCCCGAGCGCTTCTTTCCCATGGAGGGCAGCCTACGTTCTGATTCGCCGGACACGCGCGAATGCCTTGGCCTAAGCTGACCCCAACTGTCACAGCAGTCCGGTGCGACATCAACCCCTCGGCTTGATTTTCACCCTTCCCGAATGGGGTGGACTGATGTCCGAATCCCGCTGCCGCCATGAACTGGATCCGCCGATTGCACCCGAATCGTCGGAATGGTCGGGCATGTCGCCGGATCACTCCGTCGGGTGATCTGCCGCTTACCCATAGTCCGTTCGGACCATTCAAGATTGGGCCCGTCGGGGGTGTTGCGCTGTGCCCGCCTTCCGTAACGTCCTCAACTGGCAGCGGTGAATATGCCGCTACCGCCGTGGGGGAGCCTCGATTCGGGAGAGGACGGCGCCGGGATGGGCTGGGTTACCGACTGGAGTGCGCAGGCAGCCTGCCGCACTACCGATCCGGATGAACTGTTCGTTCAAGGAGCGGCACAGAACAGGGCCAAGGCGGTGTGCACCGGATGTCCGGTGCGGACCGAATGCCTGGCCGATGCCCTCGACAATCGCGTCGAGTTCGGCGTGTGGGGCGGAATGACCGAGCGGGAACGACGTGCGCTGCTGCGCCGGCGTCCCACCGTCACCTCGTGGCGACGGCTGCTCGAAACCGCTCGTACGGAGTACGAGCGCAGCACGGGCATCCTCACCATGGATGCAGACGCGGAGATCGACGTTCCGTACGAGACGTACGCGGCAGCCGGGTAGAACACGCGGCCGCCACCCCGTACGAACGCCTACGCTCCGGCCGGCACCCCGGCCGCGAGTCGTTCTCCGATGGCCCGCAGCCCGGCGAGGTCGTGCACATCGCCGGGCAGGGCGGCCACTTCAGCCACCGCCACTTCGGGGTGGAGCGAGGTGAAGCGATCACGCGTGCGCTGCTCACGCGCGATCACCTGCATCCGTTCGGCGTGCAGGCGCAGCAGTCCTGCCGTGATCCGGTCGACGGCCGTGGTGTCGTCATCGGCGCCGGGGGGTTCGGCGGCCGTGTCACGAAGTCCAGCTTTCCCGGACTCCTGATCGACAATGCCGCCTTCTTCAAGATTCTCTGCGGCGGCCAACGCCCGTTCGGCGGACAGCTGGTCGGCGCCGCTGCCGTGCACCCGGTTGAGCACCAGGCCGGCCAGCGGCATCCGCTCCGCGGCCAGCCGCTCCACGAAGTACGCCGCCTCGCGCAGGGCGTCCGGTTCGGGCGCCGCGACCACGAGGAAGGCCGTACCGGGTGCCTGGAGCAGCCGGAAGGTCGCGTCGGCGCGTGTGCGGAAGCCGCCGAACATCGTGTCCATCGCCGCCACGAAGGTCTGTACGTCCTTCAGCAGCGAAGCCCCCATCAGTTTGCTGAGGGTGCCGGTCATCATCGACATGCCGACATTCAGGAACTTCATCCCGGCCCGGCCGCCCACCTTCGCCGGAGCCATCAGCACCCGGATGAACTTCCCGTCCAGGAAGGACCCCAGGCGCCCCGGCGCGTCGAGGAAGTCCAGCGCCGACCGGCTCGGCGGGGTGTCCACGATGATCAGGTCCCAGTCGTCCCGGGCCCGCAGCTGCCCGAGCTTCTCCATCGCCATGTACTCCTGCGTGCCCGCGAAGCCGGCCGACAGGGACTGGTAGAAGGGGTTGGCGAGGATGGCGCGGGCCCGCTCGGTGTCCGCGTGCGCTTCGACGATCTCGTCGAAGGTCCGCTTCATGTCCAGCATCATGGCGTGCAGTTCGCCGCCGCCCTCGCCGGCGGCCCGGACCCTGCGAGGGGTGTTGTCCAGCGAGTCGATCCCCATCGACTGCGCGAGCCGCCGCGCCGGGTCGATGGTCAGCACGACCGCCTTCCGCCCGCGCGCGGCCGCCCGTACGCCCAGCGCCGCGGCCGTGGTGGTCTTGCCGACGCCGCCCGCCCCGCAGCACACGATGATGCGGGTCTCCCGGTCGTCCAGCAGCCGGTCGACCGCCAGCCGCGGCGGAGTGTCCAGGCCCACCGTGTCCACCCCCTCGCTCATTCGGCCACCGACTGCTTCCGAAGTTCCTTGGCCAGCTCGTAGAGCCCGGCCAGATCCATCCCCGCCCCGAGCAGGGGCAGTTCGTACGTCGGCAGGTCCAGGCCCGCCAGTACGGCGCGCTGCGCGCGCTCCAGCTCCACCCGGCCCGCGTGCTCGGCGGCCTGCGCGAGCAGCGGATCGACCAGCCGCTCCGCCAGCCCGCCGCGGCGCGCGCCGCCCAGGCCCGCCCGGGACAGCGCCTTCGCGACCCCGGCGCGGTGCTCCTCGGCCGCGGTGCGCAGGGTGTCCTCGTCCAAGTGGTGCGGGCGGACCATGTTGACGACGACCCGGCCGACCGGCAGCCCCGCCTCGCGCAGCTCCTCGATGCCGTCCGCGGTCTCCTGCACGGGCATCTCCTCCAGGAGGGTGACCAGGTGCACCGCCGTCTCGGGAGACTTGAGCACCTTCATGACGGCCTGCGCCTGGTTGTGGATCGGGCCGAACCGGGCCAGGCCCGCCACCTCGTCGTTGACGTTCAGGAACCGGGTGATCCGCCCGGTCGGCGGCGCGTCCATGATCACGTGGTCGTAGACGAACCGCCCGGCCTTGTCCTTGCGGCGCACCGCCTCGCACGCCTTGCCGGTCAGCAGCACGTCGCGCAGGCCGGGGGCGATGGTCGTGGCGAAGTCGATGGCGCCGAGCTTCTTGAGGGCGCGTCCGGCCGAGCCGAGCTTGTAGAACATCTGGAGGTAGTCCAGCAGCGCCCGCTCGGCGTCGATGGCGAGCGCGAAGACCTCGCCCCCGCCCGGCGCCACCGCGATCTTGCGCTCCTCGTAGGGGAGCGCCTCGGCGCCGAAGAGCTGCGCGAGCCCCTGCCTGCCCTCGACCTCCACCAGAAGAGTCCGTCTGCCCTCGCGCGCGAGGGCAAGCGCGAGTGCCGCGGCGACCGTGGTCTTGCCGGTGCCGCCCTTGCCGCTGACCACCTGGAGCCTGCTCACATCGACCGAGCCTAACCACTCGCCTCCCGGGGCGCGCATGAGCCCCGCATCACAGGCACTACCCTCGCTCCCATGACCAAGAAGTTCGAATACGCGACGGTCCCGCTGCTGGTTCACGCCACCAAGCAGATCCTGGACACCTGGGGCGAGGACGGCTGGGAGCTCGTCCAGGTCGTGCCCGGCCCGAACAACCCCGAGCAGCTCGTGGCCTACCTCAAGCGGGAGAAGGCATGAGCGGCGTCGTCGACGCGAAGCTGGCCGAGCTCGGCCTGACCCTGCCCGAGGTCGTCCCGCCGCTCGCCACGTACCAGCCGGCCGTGCGGTCGGGCGCCTACGTCTACACCGCGGGCCAGCTCCCGATGGTCAAGGGCAGCATGCCGGTCACCGGCAAGGTCGGCGCCGAGGTCTCCCCGGAGCAGGCCAAGGAACTGGCCGCCACCTGCGCGCTGAACGCCCTGGCCGCCGTCAAGTCGGTCGTCGGTGACCTCGACAAGATCGCGCGTGTCGTGAAGGTCGTCGGCTTCGTCGCCTCGGCCCCCGACTTCACCGGCCAGCCGGGCGTGCTGAACGGCGCGAGCGAGCTGCTCGGCGCCGTCCTCGGCGAGAAGGGCGTCCACGCCCGCAGCGCCGTCGGTGTGGCGGTTTTGCCGCTCGACGCGCCCGTCGAGGTCGAGATCCAGGTCGAGCTGGTCCCCGGAGCCTGACCCCTGCGGGGAGCCGTACGGACGGGCGCCGGCCTGCACCCGGCCGGGCGCCCCGCGGCTTCGCACTGCGGCGTGCCGCACCCGGGTGGGCAAGGCCCCCGGGTGCGGCCGTCCCGGGCCCGGGACGGCCGGGCTGCCGCGCCCCTCGCCGGTGCCGCGCGGCACGGGACGCGGCGGCGCGTGAGGGTGCACGGGAGGCGGGCCCTCGAACATCGGGCCGGATGGCCGTAGCATCCGGCCATGCCGAATGGTCAGCAGCAGCCCCCCGCCGGGGGCCAGTGGTACCCGCCCGAATGGCCCGACCGCATCCGCGCGCTCGCGGACGGCTCGCTCACCCCGGTGGAACCGCGGCTCGCCGCCACCGTGATGCTCCTGCGCGACACTCCTGAGGGCGGCCCCGTCGTCCACATGCTGCGCAGACGGGCCTCCATGGCCTTCGCCGGCGGCGCGTACGCCTATCCGGGCGGTGGGGTGGACCCCCGCGACGAGGAGCACCACGTCGGCTGGGCGGGTCCCTCCCAGGCGGAGTGGGCGGCCCGGCTCGGGACCGACCCCCGCACCGCGCAGGCCATCGTCTGCGGCGCCGTACGTGAGACCTTCGAGGAGGCGGGCGTCCTGCTCGCCGGCCCGACCCGGGACACCGTCGTCGGCGACACCACCGGTGACGACTGGGAGGCGGACCGGCAGGCCCTCGTGGCCCGGGAGCTGTCCTTCGCGGGCTTCCTCGAACGCCGCGGCCTGTGGCTGCGCTCCGACCTGCTCGGGGCGTGGGCGCGCTGGATCACTCCCGAGTTCGAGCCGCGCCGCTACGACACCTGGTTCTTCGTGGCAGCCCTCCCCGAGGGCCAGCGCACCCGCAACGCCTCCACCGAGGCCGACCGGACCGTCTGGATCCGCCCGGCCGACGCCGCCGCCGGCTACGACAAGGGCGAGCTGCTGATGATGCCGCCCACCATCTCCACGCTGCGCTCCCTGGAGCCGTACGGGAGCGCCGCGGACGCGCTCACCGCGGCCGGGGCCCAGGAGCTCGCCCCGGTGCTGGCGCAGGCCGCTCTGGAGGACGGCGAGGTGGTGCTCAGCTGGCCGGGCCACGACGAGTTCACCAAGCGCGTCCGTCTCGGGCGCCCCGGAGGCCCCGGAGGTCCCGCATGAGCGACGCCGCAGCACTGCCGGGGCAGCCCCGCGGACTCGTCACCTCCGGGCCGGCGACCGCCCGCGCGGTGAACGTCCTGGCCCCCAACGCCTCCGCCATGACCCTGGACGGCACCAACACCTGGCTGCTGTCCGAGCCGGGCTCGGACCTCGCCGTCGTCATCGACCCCGGCCCGCTGGACGAGGCCCACCTGCGGGCGGTCGTCGCCACCGCCGAGCAGGCGGGCAAGCGGGTCGCGCTCACCCTGCTCACCCACGGACACCCCGACCACGCGGAGGGCGCCGGCCGCTTCGCCGAGCTCACCGGCACCAAGGTGCGCGCGCTGGACCCGGCCCTGCGCCTGGGCGACGAGGGCCTCGCCGCCGGGGACGTGATCCGGACCGGCGGGCTGGAGCTGCGCGTGGTCCCGACCCCGGGCCACACCAGCGATTCGCTCTGCTTCCACCTGCCCGCCGACCGGGCGGTGCTGACCGGCGACACCATCCTCGGCCGCGGCACCACGGTGGTCGCGCACCCCGACGGGCGCCTCGGCGACTACCTGGACTCCCTGCGCCGCCTGCGCTCCCTCACCGTGGACGACGGCGTGCACACCGTCCTGCCGGGGCACGGGCCGGTCCTGGAGGACGCACAGGGCGCCGTGGAGTACTACCTGGCCCACCGGGCGCACCGGCTGGCACAGGTCGAGACGGCCGTCGAGAACGGCTTCACCACGCCCGACGCGGTCGTGGCCCAGGTGTACGCGGACGTGGACCGCTCTCTGTGGCCGGCGGCGCAATGGTCCGTCCGCGCTCAGCTCGAGTACCTTCAAGATCACGGATTGATCCCTGGAGGGCCCGAATGAACACCGTGTTCCTGCTCGTCATGCTCATAGGAACCGCCGGGTGGATCACCTCGACGGTGTCGCTGCGCGTGAAGGGCCTCCAGGTGCAGGCGGACCGGACGGAGCGCCGCCTGGCGCTGCTGCTGGACCACCTGGGCATCGAGGAGCCGGAGCCGGCGGGCATGGACGAGGTGCGGGACCTGATCCGCGCGGACCGGCACATCTCGGCCATCAAGGCCTACCGCCGCATCACCGGCGCGGGCCTGGCGGAGGCCAAGCTGGCCGTCGACGCCCTCGCCGTCGGCCTGCAGAAGAACTAGACGGCCTGGGCGCCGCCCCCGCGCCCGGAGAGCCGCGTCTTCGTGCCGTGGCGGGCCGTGTACTCGTCCGCGAGCCACGGGCCGAGGTCCTCGACGTAACCGCGCGGGACGGCCGGATCCTCCACCGGATCCAGGGCCACCGCGGCGGCGGCCCGCATCTGGGCGGCGCGCTCCGGGTAGTAGCTGCCGAATACCTCGGCGGACTCGGCCAGATCGCTGGTCCAGCCGCCCCACCGGGGCATGACCAGCGTGAATCCTGTGCGCACCAGGCGGCGTGCGAAGAGGCGGCTGAGCCGCCGGTACTCCTGCGGTCCGGAGGCCTCCCGCAGGCTGGTCCGCCACGTGGGCAGGAGCGAGGCGAGGTCGCCGTTGGTCTCACGGGCGAGCAGGCTGTCCGGCCGGTAGCGCGGCAGGTGCTCGGCAAGGTCCGCGCCGAGCAGCGGGGTGCACAGGCAGGCGAGGAACCAGCCCAGGTCGAATCGTTCCTCCTCGCTCAGCACGGTGTCCTTGTCGTGCAGCAGGACGCCGACCCCGCCGATCTCCTCGAAGTCCTCGTCGAGGCCGCGCGCGAGGACCTCGGCGGTGTCGCGGTCGTCGTGCGAGGGCGCGTGGTGCAGGACGAGCAGCAGGTCGAGGTCGGAGTGCCCGGGCCGGGCGCTCCCGCGCGGCACGGAACCGTACAGGTACGCGCTGTGCAGCCGCCGCCCGTACGCCTCGGCCGTCCGCTCGCGCGCGGCGGCCACGACCCCCCGGAACTCGTTCTGCACCTGCCCGAGGGAGCCCTCCCGCTCGAAGTACCCGTAGGCGTCCAGACCCCTGTGCTCCATACCTCCACTGTGCACAGGTCGGCGCCGCCGGCGTCCGAGGCGCGGGGGAGCCGGAGGGGAGCCCCCGCGAACGGACCCGCCCCCGTGCCACGCCCGGGCACGCGGAAGGGGCCTGTCCGGCCGGACAGGACCCTTCTGATGCGCCGCGCGACGTGCGGCGTGCGGGTGTCGTCAGCGGGAGCGCTTCGCGAGGCGCTCCACGTCCAGCAGGATCACCGCACGGGCCTCCAGGCGGAGCCAGCCGCGGCCCGCGAAGTCGGCCAGGGCCTTGTTCACGGTCTCGCGCGAGGCGCCGACGAGCTGCGCGAGCTCTTCCTGCGTGAGGTCGTGGACGACGTGGATGCCCTCCTCCGACTGCACGCCGAAGCGGCGCGACAGGTCGAGGAGCGCCCGGGCCACGCGGCCGGGAACGTCGGAGAAGACCAGGTCGGACATCTGGTCGTTGGTCTTGCGCAGGCGCCGGGCGACGGCGCGCAGCAGCGCGGTCGCGACCTCGGGCCGGGCGTTGAGCCAGGGCTGGAGGTCGCCGTGGCCGAGGCCGAGCAGCTTGACCTCGGTCAGGGCGGTGGCGGTGGCGGTGCGCGGGCCCGGGTCGAAGAGCGACAGCTCGCCGATCAGCTCGCCGGGGCCGAGGACGGCCAGCATGTTCTCGCGGCCGTCGGGGGAGGTGCGGTGCAGCTTCACCTTGCCCTCGGTCACGACATACAGCCGGTCGCCGGGGTCGCCCTCGTGGAACAGGGCGTCACCGCGTGCGAGGGTCACCTCGCCCATGGAGGCGCGGAGCTCCGCGGCCTGCTCGTCATCGAGCGCCGCGAAGAGCGGGGCGCGCCGCAGAACGTCGTCCACGAGTCTCTCTCCTATGTCGACCAGCTCAGGGGACCGCTCCCCATTTTGCCGGACGGCTCAAACAGTGCGATCAATCACAAGGATGCCGGACGGACGGGCGTGCTGTGCGGCGAGAGGCCAATCGGAGTCGTGTTACCTGAGGTCCGGGCGGGTGTCAGCGCCCGGCCTTAGGCTGGCCGGGTGTCCAATAAGCCGGTGAGAGCACAGGCCAAGGGGTCCGCAGGAGTGACGGACGCCCGAAATTCAGCTGTGGGCGAACAAGGTCCTTCGGAGGTGCCCCCGAAGGCCGTGACTGCCCCTCAGGGCAAAGTTTCGGCCAAGAAACCGAAGGCTGCCAAGCCGGAATCCCGCCTGGCCATGGTGCGCCGGGCGCGCCGGATCAACCGAGAGCTGGCCGAGACCTACCCGTACGCCCATCCGGAGCTCGACTTCCGCAATCCCTTCGAGCTGCTCGTCGCGACAGTGCTGTCCGCGCAGACCACCGACCTGCGCGTGAACCAGACGACCCCGGCGCTCTTCGCGGCCTACCCGACCCCCGAGGACATGGCCGCGGCCGTCCCCGAGGATCTGGAGGAGCTCATCCGCCCGACCGGGTTCTTCCGGATGAAGGCCAGGTCGCTGCTGGGCCTCTCCCAGGCGCTGCGGGACGACCACGGCGGGGAGGTGCCGGGCCGGCTGGAGGACCTGGTCAAGCTGCCGGGCGTCGGCCGCAAGACCGCCAACGTGGTCCTCGGCAACGCGTTCGGCGTTCCCGGGATCACGGTGGACACCCATTTCGGCCGGCTGGTGCGCCGCTGGAAGTGGACCGAGCAGGAGGACCCGGAGAAGGTCGAGGCGGAGATCTGCGCGATCTTCCCGAAGAGCGAGTGGACGATGCTCTCGCACCGGGTCGTCTTCCACGGCCGCCGCATCTGCCACGCCCGCAAGCCCGCCTGCGGGGCCTGCCCGATCGCCCCGCTCTGCCCGGCGTACGGGGAGGGCGAGACGGACCCGGAGAAGGCGAGGAAGCTGCTCAAGTACGAGAAGGGCGGCCAGCCGGGCCAGCGGCTGAGTCCGCCCCCGGACTACCCGGGCCTGCCCGCCCCGCCGCTGGGCGCGGGCGCGGCGCAGCAGGCGTAGGAACGAATCGGTACCCGGACCGCGTTTGCGGTGTGGGAGACGCTGTTGACAGAGGAACGCGGACAGGGGTGCCTATGACGCGCGGTACACGGGACGAGGCCGGGGTCGCTGCGGGAGTGCGCGAGGGGGGCGGCCCGGCCGTCACCACCGCGGGGCTGCCCGACTGGCTCGATCCCGTCGTCAAGGCGGCCCGGACCGTCGAGCCGCGGCAGCTGAGCCGTTTCCTGCCGCCCGAGGACGGCCGCGGGCGGCAGTCCGCCGTCCTCATCCTCTTCGGGGAGGGGTCCCGCGGTCCGGAGCTGCTCCTGATGGAACGTGCCGGAACCCTCCGCTCCCATGCGGGCCAGCCGTCCTTCCCGGGCGGCGCGCTGGATCCGGAAGACGGGGATCCGCACACCACGGGCCCGCTGGCCGCCGCGCTGCGCGAGGCCGAGGAGGAAACGGGGCTCGATCCTTCCGGGGTGCAGCTCTTCGGGGTGCTGCCCCGGCTCTACATCCCGGTCAGCGAGTTCGTCGTGACCCCGGTCCTCGGGTGGTGGCACACCCCGAGCCCGGTGGGCGTCGTGGACCCGGCCGAGACCGCCCGGGTGTTCACGGTTCCGGTGGCCGACCTCACGGATCCCGAGCACCGGGTCACGACGGTCCACCCGCGGGGCCACCTGGGCCCCGGTTTCACCGTCGAATCGGCCCTCGTCTGGGGTTTCACGGCCGGGGTGATCGACCGGATCCTGCACTTCGCCGGATGGGAACGTCCGTGGGACCGATCACGTCAGGTCCCGCTCGACTGGCACGCATGAGACGGTGGCCCACGTGAACGTGCTGGACATCCTGTTGCTGCTCGCCGCCGTGTGGTTCGCGATCGTCGGCTACCGCCAGGGGTTCGTCGTCGGCATCCTGTCGGTGATCGGCTTCCTGGGCGGTGGCCTCGTCGCCGTTGCCCTGCTCCCGCTGATCTGGGACCGGGTGACCGACAACGGCACCCAGGTGTCCACCACGGTCGTCGTCATCGCCGTCGTGGCGATCATCATCTGCGCCTCGGTCGGCCAGGCGCTGACCACCCATCTCGGCGGCAAGCTCCGCCGCCAGATCACCGGCCCGTCGGCGCGCGTGCTCGACGCCACCGGCGGAGCCCTGGTCAACGTCGTCGCGATGCTCCTCGTGGCCTGGCTGATCGGCTCGGCGCTCGCCGGCACCTCGCTGCCCACCCTGGGCAAGGAGGTCCGCAACTCCAAGGTCCTGCTGGGCGTTTCGCGGGTGCTGCCCGACCAGGCGAACAACTGGTTCTCGGAGTTCAGCTCCACTCTCGCGCGCAACGGCTTCCCGCAGGTGTTCAGCCCGTTCTCCAACGAGCCCATCACCGAGGTGAAGGCGCCCGATCCGGCGCTGGCCACCAGCCCCGTCGCGGACGTGGCGAAGCGCTCGATCGTGAAGGTCGTCGGCACGGCGCCCAGTTGCAGCAAGGTCCTGGAGGGCACGGGCTTCGTCTTCGCGCCCGGCAAGGTCATGACCAACGCGCACGTCGTGGGCGGGGTCGGCGAGCCGACCGTGCAGATCGGCGGCGAGGGCAGGCTCTACGACGGCAAGGTCGTGCTCTACGACTGGGAGCGCGACATCGCCGTCCTGGACGTGCCCAAGCTGAAGGCGCCGCCGCTGGAGTTCACCGACAAGGACGCGGCGAGCGGCAGCGACGCGATCGTCGCCGGATTCCCGGAGAACGGCGCGTACGACGTCCGCGCGGCCCGGGTCCGCGGCCGGATCAACGCCAACGGACCGGACATCTACCACCGCGGTACTGTCCGACGCGACGTCTACTCGCTGTTCGCGACGGTCCGGCAGGGCAACTCCGGCGGCCCGCTGCTGACCCCCGACGGCAAGGTGTACGGGGTCGTGTTCGCGAAGTCCCTCGACGACCCGAACACCGGCTACGCGCTGACCGTGGACGAGATCCGCGACGACATCGAGAAGGGCCGGACCGCCGAGCGCAGGGTCGAGAGCCAGGGCTGCGCCCTCTGACCCGGCGCCCCCGCCGGGTCCCTACGTCCGTGGATGCCGCAGGCGTGCGGAGACCCAGCGGGCCCGGCGGCGCAGGATGAGGGGAATCCCGAGGTGTGGGTCGTGGCCGTGTCGGCCGGCCCTCTCGTGCGTGCCCGGCGTAGCTGCCGAGCGGCGTTCGTGCGCGGTGTCACCGTAGTCGTGCGTCCAGCTCATACTCGGCTCTGTGCCCGGGCCTCAAGGTCCGTAATCGCGTAGGGGGCGGCCAATTGGCCTATGCGCGGGGCAATTGAATGCTCGTAAGACGATCTGACCACTGAACTGCCGTTCGCGCGGCGGGCGGTCAGCGGTCGGGCTCGGGGTCCTTCAGCCAGTTCACCAGCTCGGTCGAGAAGGCGACGGGGTCCTCCTCGTGCGGGAAGTGCCCCAGCCCGTCGAACAGCCGCCAACGGTAGGGGGCTTCGACGTACTCGCCGGATCCCGCGGCGCTCCGCGTCCGCATCACCGGGTCGAGCGAACCGTGCAGGTGCAGCGTGGGCACGCGGACCGGGCGCTTCATCCGCCGGTTGAACTGGAGCCCGTCGGGCCGGGCCATCGACCGCATCATCCAGCGGTACGGCTCGATCGAGCAGTGCGCGGTGGAGGGGATGCACATGGCCCGCCGGTAGACGGCGAGGTCGTCCTCCTCGGGAGGCCGCGGCCCTGACCAGTCGCGGATCAGGTCCCCCACGAGGGCCCCGCCGTCGGCGACGAGCTGCCGCTCGGGGACGAACGGCCGCTGGAAGCCCCAGATGTGGGAACTCGCCCGGGTCTGCCCGAAGTCCGACAGCATCGCCGAGCGCCACCGCCGGGGATGCGGCATGGACGACACGACGAGCCGGCGCACCAGCTTGGGCCGCATGACGGCCGCCGTCCAGGCGAGGTACCCGCCCAGGTCGTGACCGACGAGTGCGGCGTCCGGCTCGCCGAGGGACCGGATGACCCCGGTGACGTCGAGGGCCAGGTTGGCGGGGTCGTAGCCGCGCGGGGTGCGGTCGCTGCCACCGACTCCGCGCAGGTCCATCGCGACGGCCCGGTACCCGGCATCGGCGAGCGCGGTCAGCTGGTGCCGCCACGTCCACCAGAACTGCGGGAAGCCGTGCAGCAGCAGCACCAGCGGTCCGTCACCGAGCTCGGCGACGTGGAAGCGGGCGCCGTTGGCGGCCACGTCCCGGTGCGTCACCGCTTCCCCGCCGGGGAGGCCGAGCCGCACGGCTGTGGCTGCCGTGGGCGGAATGCTGGGGTCCGGCGTGGGCGCTGTCATGAGGACGAGCGTGCCACACCTACAGCCTTGTCACTGACCGGCCGCGGGTGCGGCTTGACGGTCCCGACCAGCGCGGCGGTCTGCTTGACCGAGGCGATGGACTTCTCCGGCGGCTTGACCTTCTTGAACTTCCGTACGGCGATCAGCGCGAGCACGCCCGCGATCAGCAGGAACGCGCCGCCGACGATCAGGAAGGACCAGGCCAGGCCGAGCCCCAGGTTGTGGATGCCGTACGCCGCGGCGAAAGTCAGCACCGGGAGGGAGAAGACGGCGAACACTCCTGCGACGGCGATCGAGGCGGAACCGCTGCCCACGCGCTTGACGTCCTCGCGGATTTCCGCCTTGGCCAGGGCGATCTCGTCGTGAACCAGGGCGGACATCTCGGCGGTGGCCGAGGCGACCAGCTGGCCGAGTGTGCGCTCGGCTCCCTGCGCCTCTTGGTCCACTGCGCTCATCGCTCTCTCCCTCTGTCGTCCGCGTCGCCCGCCACCTGGCGGCGGTCGTGCGTGTGTCCCTGCTTCGTCACTCAGATCATGCCGGACGGTCGGCCTCGGTGGTGGACCCGGCTGCGGTTTGGAGCGCGGCGGCGGCCGCCTTCTCCGCCCTGCGGCGGTGTTCCGCGGCCCGGTCCTCGTAGATCTTCGCCATCCGCAGGTGGTACTCGGGCTTGTCCTCCTCGTAGATGTCCGGGATGCCGTCGTGGTCCTCGTCGCGCTCCTCGGCCTCGGTGAGCGCGCGGTAGCGGCTGTTGCGGAGCTTGAGCAGGACGCATGCGATCACGGCGGCGATGAGGGAGCCGAGCAGCACGGCGGCCTTGATCTCGTCGGTGAGGGTCTGGTCGCCCGCGAAGGCGAGCTCGCCGATGAGGAGGGAGACGGTGAAGCCGATGCCGGCGAGCGTGGCCACGGCGAATACGTCGGGCCAGGCCAGGTCCTCGTTCAGCTCGGCCCGGGTGAAGCGGGCGGCCAGCCAGGTGCCGCCGAAGATGCCCGCGGCCTTGCCGACGACGAGGCCGAGGACGACGCCCAGGGTCTCGGGGCGGGTGAAGACCTGAGCGATGGCCTCGTCGGAGAGCGAGACGCCGGCGGAGAAGAGCGCGAAGAGGGGCACGGCGAGACCGGCGGAGACGGGCCGGACCAGGTGCTCGATGTGCTCGCCGGGTGAGGTCCGCTCGCCCTCCCTGCGGGT
Organism: Streptomyces sp. A0592; assembly: GCF_004795115.1. NCBI lineage: Bacteria > Bacillati > Actinomycetota > Actinomycetes > Kitasatosporales > Streptomycetaceae > Streptomyces > Streptomyces sp. A0592. The sequence continues at coordinate 63,028 of NZ_SSBM01000010.1, read as the reverse complement.
GCAGCGGAGCATCAGGCCCATGGCGACCCCGGCGATGGTGGCGTGGACGCCGCTGTTGTACATCAGGCCCCAGATGACCAGGGCGAGCGGGACGTAGACGTACCAGCCCCGGATGCCGCGGCGCAGCAGGAACCAGAAGAGGACCAGTCCGACGAGTGCGCCGCCGAGGGCCAGGAAGTCGATCTCGCTGGTGAAGAACACGGCGATGATCAGGATGGCGAAGAGGTCGTCGACGACGGCGAGAGTCAGCAGGAAGGCGCGCAGGGCCGACGGCAGGGAGGTGCCGATGACGGCGAGGACGGCGAGTGCGAAGGCGATGTCGGTGGCCGTCGGGACGGCCCAGCCGTCCATCGAGCCGTTGCCGGTGATGTTGACCAGGGCGTAGACCAGCGCGGGCACGGCCATGCCGCAGAGGGCGGCGATCACCGGGAGCGCGGCGGCCTTGGGATCGCGCAGGTCGCCCGCCACGAGTTCGCGCTTGAGCTCGATGCCGGCGACGAAGAAGAAGACGGCGAGGAGCCCGTCGGCCGCCCAGTGCTGGAGGGAGAGGTCCAGGCCGAGGGAGGCGGGGCCGATGTGGAAGGACCGGACGCTCGCGTAGCTGTCCGAGATGGCGGGGATGTTGGCCCACAACAGGGCGGCGATGGCGGCCACGAGCAGCAGGACTCCGCCCACCGTCTCGGCGCGCAGGGCATCGGCGATGTAGCGGCTCTCGGGCAGCGACAGGCGGCCGAGCAGTTTGCGGCTCTTGTGGTCGGTGGGGCAGGGCGCGGCCACGAGGGGCACCTCCGGGGGGTGTTGGACGGCATGGCGGAACTCGTTGCCGACCAGACTTCCCGGCGCACCCTGTGAAACTTTTACGCTTTCAATATTTTACAGGGTGTACGCGAGGGCGTATCCGGCGATCATCACTTTATGCGCGAAAGGGGCACCCGGCGCGTCGCGCCGAGTGCCCCTCCCCGGGTGGGTCGCCGGTGTCGCCCGGTCAGTCCTCGCTGCCGGCGGCGGCCGGGAGCTTGCTCTGGATGAGGTCCATGACCGAGGAGTCGGCGAGCGTGGTGACGTCTCCGACCGCGCGGTTCTCCGCCACGTCGCGCAGCAGGCGGCGCATGATCTTGCCGGAGCGGGTCTTCGGCAGCTCCTGGACCGGCAGGATCCGCTTGGGCTTGGCGATCGGGCCGAGCGTGCTGCCCACGTGGTTGCGCAGGTCCGCGACCAGGGTCTCGGTCTCGGAGGCGCTGCCGCGCAGGATGACGAAGGCCACGATGGCCTGGCCGGTCGTCTCGTCGGCGGCGCCGACCACGGCCGCCTCGGCGACCGAGGGGTGCGAGACGAGCGCCGACTCGACCTCGGTGGTCGAGATGTTGTGGCCGGAGACCAGCATCACGTCGTCCACCCGGCCCAGCAGCCAGATGTCGCCGTCGTCGTCCTTCTTCGCGCCGTCGCCCGCGAAGTACTTGCCCTCGAAGCGGGACCAGTAGGTGTCGATGAACCGCTGGTCGTCGCCCCAGATGGTGCGCAGCATCGACGGCCACGGCTCGGTGAGGACCAGGTAGCCGCCTCCGCCGTTCGGGACCTCGTGCGCCTCGTCGTCCACGACGGTGGCGGAGATTCCGGGCAGGGCGCGCTGGGCGGAGCCCGGCTTGGTGTGCGTGACGCCCGGCAGCGGGGAGATCATCATCGCGCCGGTCTCGGTCTGCCACCAGGTGTCCACGATCGGGCAGCGGTCGCCGCCGATGTGCTTGCGGTACCAGATCCAGGCCTCGGGGTTGATCGGCTCGCCGACCGAGCCCAGCACGCGCAGGCTCGACAGGTCGAACTTCGCGGGGATGTCGTCGCCCCACTTCATGAACGTGCGGATGGCCGTGGGCGCCGTGTAGAGGATGGTGACGCCGTACTTCTGCACGACCTCCCAGAAGCGGCCCTGGTGCGGGGTGTCCGGCGTGCCCTCGTACATGACCTGCGTGGCGCCGTTCGCGAGCGGCCCGTAGACGATGTAGGAGTGCCCGGTCACCCAGCCGATGTCGGCCGTGCACCAGTAGACGTCGCTCTCCGGCTTCAGGTCGAAGACCGCGTGGTGGGTGTACGCCGCCTGCGTGAGATAGCCGCCGGACGTGTGCAGGATGCCCTTCGGCTTACCCGTGGTCCCCGAGGTGTAGAGGATGAAGAGCGGGTGCTCGGCGTCGAAGGCCTGCGGCGTGTGCTCGGCGGACTGGCGGGCGACCACGTCGTGCCACCAGACGTCGCGGCCCTCGGTGAAGGCGGTGTCCTGGCCGGTGCGGCGTACGACGAGCACGTGCTCGACCTGCGGGCACTTGGCGACGGCCTCGTCGATGGCGGGCTTCAGGGCGCTGGGCTTGCCGCGGCGGTAGCCGCCGTCGGCGGTGATGACCAGCTTGGCGTCGGCGTCCTGGATCCGGGAGGCGACGGCGTCGGCGGAGAAGCCGCCGAAGACCACGGAGTGCGCGGCGCCGATACGGGCGCACGCGAGCATCGCGACGACCGCCTCGGGGATCATCGGGAGGTAGACGGCGACGCGGTCGCCGGCCTCGACGCCCAGCTCGGTCAGGGCGTTGGCGGCCCTGGAGACCTCGTCCTTGAGCTCGGCGTAGGTGATCGCGCGGCTGTCGCCGGGCTCGCCCTCGAAGTGGATGGCGACGCGGTCGCCGTTTCCGGCCTCGACGTGGCGGTCCACACAGTTGTACGCGACGTTCAGCCTGCCGTCCGCGAACCACTTCGCGAAGGGCGGGTTCGTCCAGTCGAGCGTCTCGGTCGGCTCGGTGGCCCAGGTCAGCCGCCGGGCCTGCTCGGCCCAGAAGCCCAGCCGGTCCGCGTCGGCCTGTGCGTACGCAGCCTCTTTCACATTGGCGGCGGCGGCCAGATCGGCGGGCGGTGCGAACCGCCGCTCCTCCTTGAGCAGATTGGCCAGGCTTTCATTGCTCACGACATCTCCCTTTCCCAGGGTGTCCGTTGTGTCCCCGGGCATAGCTCATCAGTCTGCGGCCCAGGTGACAAGGGGTAGCCTGAAATTGGTTTAGACCTATATCACGCAGACGGCCCGCACGAGAACGGCGTGCGAACGGCCCCTCCCCGCTGCAGGGTGCGGGAAGGGGCCATTCGATGGCACGGATACCGGAGAGTATCGGTTCAGACGTGCTGGCCGACGGTGTCGAAGACGCTGCAGTCGAAGAAGTCCTCGCCCTCGGACAGCAGGTACGCCTGGGCCTCGCCCACGTGGAAGTACATCCCGTGCAGCTCCAGGGTGCCCTCGGCGAGCCGCCTGGCCACCGATTCGTGGGCCCTCAGGTGCTCCAGCTGCTGGACCACATTGGTCAGGCACAGCTGCTCCACGGCGTCCGCGGGGAGCCGGCCCGCGATCCGGGCCCAGGCGTGGTGGCGGCTGGCCATCCGGGCCAGGCTGGGCAGCCCGTGCCGCAGCCACCGGCGCAGCGGGGTCATCGTGACCCCGGGCGCGGAGCTGAGCAGGGCCTGCATGGCCCCGCAGCCCGAGTGCCCGCAGACCGTGATGCTGTCCACCTGGAGCACGTCCACCGCGTACTCGATGGCCGCCGCGACGGAGTCGTCCGTGGACTCCGCGCCGGGCAGCGGCACCAGATTGCCGACGTTGCGGACGGTGAACAGGTCTCCCGGGCCGCTCGCCGTGATCATGCTGGTCACCAGGCGGGAGTCGGCGCAGGTGATGAAGAGCTGCGAGGGCCGCTGCCCCTCGCGGGCGAGCCGGGCCAGCTCGTCGCGTACGTGGGGTGCGGTGTCGCGCTGGAAGGCGCTGATCCCGCTGGCCAGTTGGCCCGCGCCGCGCCGCCGGGGAGTCGGCGAGAGGTCTTGAGCCCCGCCGTCCTCCGTGGCCGTGGCCGCCGCTTCGGCCATGGTCGCGGCCGTGGCCGTACGGGTGGAGGGCGCGCGGTGGTCGCAGTGGTTCTGCCAGGGGGTCCAGGGGCGGCAGCACTGGTGCGTCCCGCGCTGCTGGGCGCGGCGGGACCGCTCGCCAGGGTGGCCGCCCTCGGCGTGGCGGGTGTTGTGCCCGCGACCCGACCTGTGCGCCCCGCCCGCGCCGTCGGCCCGGTCGGCCACTTCGGTCCAGTCGGCGCCGTCGGCCTCGTCCGATCCGCCGGGCGAGCCGGCCTTGCCGTCCGCGCCCGGGCCCGAGCCCGGGTCGGCCCCGGTGATCCGGGCCGCCTGGCCGGAGCGGCCGGTGACCTCAAGGGATCCTCCGTGCGCGAGGTGGGACTGCTGCCAGTCCTGGATCGTCTCGTAGGCGGCGTGGTCCATGAAGGAGCCGTCGAGCTCGATCACGACATGCGTGTCGTGCGGGATCTGGTTGAGCACCCGGCTCAGCCGCGGCACCGCGAGGAAGGTCAACTGCCCGCGCGCCCGCACCTGGTGGGCGCCGCCGTCCAGCCGCTCCAGCGTGATCCGCGTCCGGGCGAGCCGGTGCAGGGCCAGGGCGACGGCCACCGCGATGCCCACGGCCACGCCCTCCAGCACCCCGCCCAGCACCACGGCGACGATGGTCGTCCCGTAGACGAGCGCTTCCCGGTGCCGGGTGACGCTGCGCAGGTGCGTGATGCTGACCATCTGCACACCCACCGCCATGACGAGGGCGGCCAGCGTGGCCAGCGGGATCAGGTCCAGGAGCGGCACGAGCAGGAACGCTGCCAGCAGTACCCAGAACCCGTGCAGCATGGACGACTTGCGGCTGGCCGCACCGGACTTGACGTTCGCCACGCTGCGCACGGCCACACCCGTGATGGGCAGGCCGCCCAGGGCTCCGGAGACGATGTTCGCCGCGCCCTGGCCGCGCAGTTCCCGGTCGAGGTCGGCCCGCGGCGGGCGGTTGTCCGTACCCCGCTCGGAGGCGATCAGCTTGTCGGTCGCGACCGCGGAGAGCAGCGACTCCACGCTTCCGACCAGGGTGATGGTCAGTACGGCGGCGATGAGGCCGAGGACCGGCCCTTCGGGCATCTCCGGAAGGGCGTGGCTGCGCCAGGACGGCAGGTCCACCCGCGGCAGGCTGAGCCCGGCCAGTGCGGCGAAGACGGTGGCCGTGGCGACGGCGGCGAGGGGCGCCGGCACCTTGCGCACGGCGCGGCCCGCCCGCCCGGGCAGCCGCGGCCAGCCGAGCAGGACGATCAGGGTCAGCGCGCTGATGCCGAGCGCCACGGGGTGCAGGTCCGCCAACTGGCCGGGCAGGCCGAGGACGTTCGCCACGGCCGAGCTCTGCGGGGTGCCGCCGAGCACGATGTGCAGCTGGGCCAGCGCGATGGTCACGCCGATGCCCGCGAGCATGCCGTGCACGATGGCCGGGCTGACCATGAGCGCGGACCGGGCGGTGCGCAGGGCGGCGAGGCCGAGCTGGCAGAACCCGGCGAGCACGGTGATGGCGCACGTGGTGCGCCATCCGTAGTGCTGGATCAACTCGGCGGTGACCACGGTGAGCCCGGCCGCAGGCCCGCTGACCTGGAGCGGTGCGCCGCCCAGGCGTCCGGCGACGATCCCGCCCACCGCGGCCGCGACCAGGCCCGCCTGGAGCGGGGCTCCGGTGGCCAGTGCGATGCCGAGGGAGAGCGGGATGGCGATCAGGAAGACGGTGATGGAGGCGGAGAGGTCCGCGGGGAGGTCTTTGCGAACCCCTTGGGGTGTGCGTGTGGGGGAAGTGGCTGTCATGGGGTCCCGTCTCCTCGGGGATGAGGGGTGAAGCGGCGGGAGTCTCAACACTCAGTAAATGGATGGTAATGGAGAGTAAAGATGAGTGGTGAATAATTCGGGCAAATGGCCTACGAATTAGCGCTCAAGGGTGATTAAGCATTTTGTCCGGCTTGTCATACCTTCCTCACGCAGGACCGCATGGGACGTTGCGGCGCGGAAGACCTGCGAGGCAACAGCGAGGGAGAGGTGGGGCGGATGATCGCCGCCACGAAGAAGATCGCCGGCGGCCTGGTCGCCGCGGCGCTGGTCCTGGGCGCCGCCGGGTGCACCGCCTCGGAACCCGCGAAGTCCCCGGCCGCCGGAGGCCCGAACGCGCGCAAGGGCGCCGCCGAGGCCCCCGGCAGTGTCCATCGCGCCATCGGCGACGGTTCGACCGCGTACACCGGACCGCAGCCGAACGTGCAGAAGCCGCAGAAGCTGAAGCCGGGGGAGAAGCCCCCGCAGTTCGTCGTGTTCTCGTGGGACGGGGCCGGCGAGGACAGCCAGAAGCTCTTCTCGCACTTCCGCGACGTCGGCAAGAAGTACAACGCCCGGATGACGTACTTCCTCAGCGGTGTGTACATGCTCCCCGAGGAGAAGCGTTTCCTCTATACGGCTCCGCAGCATTCGCCCGGCCGCTCGGACATCGGATTCGGCGACCTCCAGGGCATCAAGGACACCGCTGCCCAGGTCCGTGCGGCCTGGCTGGAGGGCAACGAGATCGGCACCCACTTCAACGGGCACTTCTGCGGGCCCGACGGCGGCGTCGGCACCTGGTCCGTGGACGAGTGGAAGAGCGAGATCGACCAGGCCAAGTCCTTCGTCAAGAACTGGAAGACCAACGCGGGCCTGAAGCAGGAGGAGGCGCTCCCCTTCGACTACGACAAGGAGCTCATCGGCGCCCGCACCCCCTGCCTCGAAGGCCAGAAGAACTTCATGCTGGCGGCCAAGGGCATGGGCTTCCGCTACGACTCCAGCGGGATCAGCAAGCAGATCTGGCCCAAGAAGACGGACGGGCTCTGGGACATCCCGCTCCAGCTGGTGCCCATGCCGGGCCGCGCCTTCGACACGCTGAGCATGGACTACAACTACATGGTCAACCAGTCGGGGACGACCTCGCAGGGCGACCCCTCCCAGCACACCTACTGGGGCGACCAGATGCGCGACGGCCTGCGGCAGGCCTTCGACCGCGTCTACCAGGGCAATCGTGCGCCGCTGATCATCGGCAACCACTTCGAGTCCTGGAACGGCGGCACCTACATGCGCGCCGTCGAGGAGTCGATCAAGGGCATGTGCACCCAGAAGGAGGTCCGCTGCGTGCCGTTCCGGGAGCTGGTGGACTGGCTGGACGCCCAGGACCCGAAGGCCCTGGAGTGGATGCGCACCCTCGACGTCGGTGAGGCGCCGAAGGAGGGCTGGACGAAGTTCCTGACCGCGGGGCCGCCGGCGCCGCCGGCCGCCCCCGCCGGCGTCAAGCCGGCTGCGGAGTCGGCCGAGGAGACTGGGGACGAGGGCTGACGATCTCCTCGACGCCCGCGCCGCCGTCGAACGCGCCCAGGGCGTCCAGGCCCTCGCGCAGGACGAAGCCGGGGTCGACCTGCTCCGCCAGGTCGGCCCCGGTCTTGGCGTTGCCCCAGCTCTCCGCGTTCTTGAGGTGGAAGCCCACCATCTGCTCGGTGTACCGGTCCCAGTCGCGGTGCGCGTAGGAGTCGTCGGCGGCGTCCTGGAGTGACTGGAGGGCGAACCGGTTGGTTGCCTCCAGCAGTTCGAAGGAGGCCGGGCGGCCCTTCTCCATCGCCCGTACCCAGTCGGAGTGCCCGACGGTGACCAGCAGGTCCTCGCCGACCTCGTCCTGGAGGAACTCGATGTCCTCGGGGCCCTGCACCTTGTTGCCGACGACCTTGAGCGCGACCCCGAAGTCCCGCGCGTACTCCTTGTACTGGCGGTAGACGGACACGCCCTTGCGGGTCGGTTCGGCGACCAGGAAGGTCACGTCGAAGCGGGTGAACATGCCCGAGGCGAAGGAGTCGGAGCCCGCCGTCATGTCGACGACCACGTACTCATCCGGTCCGTCGACCAGGTGGTTGAGGCAGAGCTCGACCGCTCCGACCTTGGAGTGGTAGCAGGCCACGCCCAGGTCGGCCTCGGTGAACGGCCCGGTGGCCATCAGCCGTACGGGCTCCCCGTCGAGCAGGACCGTGCGCGCGCAGGCCTCGTACACCGGGTTGTCCCCGGTGACGCGCAGGAGGCGCGAGCCCCGGCCGGGCGGAGTCGTCTTGATCATCGTGTCGGCGGACGCGATGCGCGGGTTGGAGCCCCGCAGGTACTCCTTGATCAGGGGCAGGTGCGCGCCCAGGGCGGGCAGTGCGGCGGCCTCGTCCTCGGTGAGCCCGAGCGCGGCGCCCAGGTGCTGGTTGATGTCGGCGTCCACCGCGACGACGGGGGCTTCATTGGCTGCGAGGTGGCGGATGAAGAGGGAGGACAGGGTCGTCTTGCCGCTGCCGCCCTTTCCCACGAAAGCGATCTTCATGTTCACCAAGCGTAGTGGGTAAGTAGCACTGAGTTGTCAAGGTGAGTGAAGAAGACCACTCCAAGGAGGGGTCGGTGCCATGCCCGCGCAGTGCGTAGGCTCCCTACTTATGAGTAGCGCTTCTGACCCGCTGGCCGGCCTGGCCGGGCTGCCGGGTGTCGCCGATTCCGTGGATTCCGTACGCAAGGCCGTGGACCGGGTCTACGGGCACCGGGTGATGCGCCGCCGCAGCGGTGAGATCACCTCGGAGGCCGCCCTGCGCGGCGCCCGTGGCAGCGCGGCCCTGTCCGGCGCGGACTGGGCGCTGGAGGAGGTGCGGCGGCGCACCGACTTCGGGGCCGAGCAGGAGGCGCTGACCGTCGGTGCCGCGCTGCGCCTCACGGCGGAGGCCGGCCAGCTGCTGAGCATCTGGCGCCAGTCGCCGCTGCGGGTCCTGGCGCGCCTGCACCTGGTGGCGGTCGGGTCGACGGCCGAAGGGGACGTGGTGGGCCGCCCGCGCCTGGCGGGCGAGCCGGTGGTCGAGCCGCTGGTGGAGGCGCCGCTGCCGGGGGCCGACGAGGTCGCCGGGCGCCTCGACGGGCTGTCCCGGATCGTCATCGCGGGCGGTTCGGCCCCCGCGCTGGTCATGGCGGCGGTGGTGCACGGCGAGCTGCTGGCCCTGCGGCCGTTCGGCTCGTACAACGGGCTGGTCGCGCGCGCGGCGGAGCGCATCGTCCTGATCAACAGCGGGCTGGACCCCAAGGCCATCTGCCCGGCGGAGGTGGGTCACGCGGAGCAGGGCGCCGAGGCCTATCTGGCGGCCTTCGAGGGCTATCTCTCCGGGACCCCGGAGGGCATGGGCGCCTGGATCGGCCACTGCGGCCGGGCGATCGAGCTCGGGGTGCGGGAGTCGACGGCGGTCTGCGAGGCCCTGCAACGCGGCGCGGCCTGAGGCCGGCGAGGATTCGGGGCGCGGGGGCCCGGAAAGGGCCGACAGGGCCCGGACATGGGTTGCGGCGACACCGTACTGCTCTGGTGTCGCCGCTGGCATTCACGCCCAGGTACCAAGCGTCCTCGAAGGTTGCCCATCAGGTCGGGTACTTTGCCCGTCACCTGGTGCGGCTGGCCCGTAATCGACGGGTCGACGTCGCGTGGGTGCTCGGCGTTCATGCTTCGGTCCGTGGGCCTTACTGCGTTTTAAAGATGATCCTCTCGGATGTTCTTTGGTCTCGCGGGCCGTTGCTTTATTTGTACTCCGCTTCGCTGCTAAGCGAAACCCCTAGCTCCACTTTTTACTTTCCGGGGCGAGCCGGGGTGAACCGGACAGCCCGAATCGGTGCAGGTGGGGCAATCAGGCGGAGCGGGTGACCGACAGGGCGTGGGCCCGGCGCCGGCTCGCGTACCAGACCAGCCCGGCGGTGGCGGCCGCCGCGCCCACCGCGGCCGCGGCGATCAGCGCCGGACGTGCGGGCATCGACAGTCCGGGGAGCCGCTGCTTCAGCCGCACGGGGCGGTTGAAGACCAGCACCGGCCACTCGCGGGCCGTCGCCTCCCGGCGCAGCGCGCGGTCGGGGTTGACGGCGTGCGGGTGCCCGACCGCTTCCAGCATCGGGATGTCGGTCGCCGAGTCGCTGTAGGCGTAGCACCTGGCGAGGTCGTAGCCCTCGGACTCGGCGAGCTCCCGTACGGCCTCCGCCTTGGTGGGGCCGTAGGCGTAGTAGTCGATCTCGCCGGTGAAGCAGCCGTCCTCGCCCACGACCATGCGCGTGGCGACGACCCGGTCCGCGCCGAGCATCTCGCCGATGGGCTCGACCACCTCCGCTCCGGAGGTCGACACGATCACCACGTCACGGCCCGCGGTGTGGTGGGCCTCGATCAGGGACGCGGCCTCGTCGTAGATGATCGGGTCGATGAGGTCGTGCAGTGTCTCGGCGACGATCTCCCGCACCTGCTGCACGTTCCACCCCTTGCAGAGGGCGGAGAGGTACTCCCGCATCCGTTCCATCTGATCGTGGTCGGCGCCGCCGGCCAGGAAGATGAACTGGATGTAGGCGGTGCGCAACACGGCTCGCCGGTTGATCAGGCCGCCTTGGTAGAAGGACTTGCTGAACGTCAAGGTGCTCGACTTCGCAATGACCGTCTTGTCCAGATCGAAGAAGGCTGCGGTGCGAGGCGAGGAGTGCGGCAAGGGCTGATTTTCCACGCCCCGAGCATATGCGCCCACCATTCGGCGTAAGGTGTGGCGCGTGGGTTTGCCTGAGAGGGCTCTCGGGTACACCATGGAAGTCACGGATCGTTCGCGACCGTGCTAACCCGGTCTGGCTCCTCCCCCCCCGAGTCGGACCGTGGGGACGACCCCCGCTCTCCCCCCCGGCGGGGGTCGTCGCATGTCCGGACGCGGTTCGCGTCCCCGGCTTCGGCCCCGATCGACCATCTCCTCGGCCCTTCCTCTTGCGTGGGGCCCGCCTGTCGCAGGCCCTCACCACGTCAGACTCGTGACGCTGCGTAGTTGTTCCCGTGCGTTCCGGAACTCACCTGCGAGGGTGACCGGGTTATTCACAATCGATGGGTTGTCCACAGTTATTGGGCAAGATCCACTTCTTTTTCCCGATCGCTGCACGGTGATTCCAGCCGCGAAGTCCGCGGTACTGGGATTTGCAGTGAGAAGGGGGCGGAGATCGTGGCTCGATCGAAGTCGTGCGAAACGCCGAAGTCCGTGATGACCGGAAGGGCGGCGGGGGCGGGGGCCGCCACCGCGGTGGCGGCCCCCGCCGGGGCCGTCGGGGGCAGGCCGCTCATCATCACCGAAGACCCCCTGCTGCTCGACGACTTGCTGAGGCTGTGCGCGGCGGCGGGGGCCGAGCCGCACGTGCGGCACGCGGCGCCGGGGAGCGGCGGTGCGGTCGTGGAAGCGGAGGGCGGCCCCGCCGGTAGCGTGACCGACCCGGCTGATTCTTCAACTGGCTTCAATAGTCCGGGAGTTGGCTGGAAGTCGGCCCCACTCGTGCTGGTCGGGGACGACGCCGCGGGGCGCGTGCGCGGCGCGCCGCGCAGGACCGGGGTCTTCCTCGTCGGACGGGACCTGGACGATCCCCTCGTGTGGCAACGGGCGGTGGAGATCGGGGCCGAGGAGGTGCTGCTCCTCCCCGATGCCGAGAGTCGGCTCGTGGACCGGATCGCCGATGTCGTCGAAGGGGCCGCAAGGCCCGCCCTCGCGGTCGGGGTGATCGGGGGAAGCGGCGGGGCGGGGGCCTCCACCCTCGCCTGCGCCCTCGCTGTCCGGGCCGCCCGCGCCGGCGAGCGGACCATGCTCATCGACGGCGACCCCCTGGGCGGCGGCATGGACGTACTGCTCGGCGGCGAGGGCGCCGAAGGGCTGCGCTGGCCGGACTTCGCAGCCTCGCGGGGACGGGTGGGCGCCGGAGCGCTGGAGGAGTCCCTGCCCGAACTGCACGAACTGCGGGTGCTCAGCTGGGATCGCGGCGACCGGGTGGCCGTGCCGCCGCCCGCCGTCCGCTCGGTGGTGGCCGCTGCGCGGCGCCGGGGCGGTGTCGTGGTGGTCGACCTCCCGCGCCGGGTGGACGAGGCCGTGGCCGAGGTGCTGGCCCAGCTCGACCTGGTGCTGATGGTGGTGCCGGGCGAGCTGCGGTCGGTGGCCGCGGCGGGCCGGGTGGCCGCCGGGGTGCGGATGGTGGCCCGGGACGTCCGCGTCGTCGTACGGGGCCGCTGCCCGGGCGGTCTCGATCCGGAGGCCGTGGCAGGACTGCTGGGGGCCCCGCTGGCCGGTGAGGTGCCCGTCGAGGTGGGGCTCCCGGGGCGGGTGGCCGAGGGGGAGCCCCCGGGGTCCCAGGGGCGCAGCGCCCTGGCCCGCTTCTGCGACGGCTTCTGGCAGCGGGCCCTCGGTGCCGGTCAGGAGGTGCCGGCATGAGCGCGGTACTGCTGGACGCGGTGCGCCGGCGGCTCGCCGAGAGCGGGGCGGAGCCGACTCCGGCGCGGGTGGCGGCGGCCCTGCGCGCCCAGGGCCGGCTGCTGGGCGACGAGGAAGTGCTCGGTGCGGCTGCCGAGTTGCGCTCCGAGCTGGTCGGCGCGGGCCCCCTGGAGCCGCTCCTGGCCGACGCCGAGGTGACCGACGTGCTGGTGGCCGCCCCCGACCGGGTGTGGGTGGACCGCGGTGGCGGGCTGGAGCTGACCGGAGTGACCTTCGCCGATGCGGGGGCCGTCCGCCGGCTCGCCCAGCGGCTGGCCGCCGTGGCCGGGCGGCGCCTCGACGACGCCCGGCCCTGGGTGGACGCCCGGATGCCCGACGGCACCCGGCTCCATGCCGTGCTGCCGCCGGTCTCGGTCGGCTCGGCCTGTCTCTCGCTGCGGGTGGTGCGGCCGCGGGCGTTCACGCTGGAGGAGCTCGTCGCGGCGGGGACGCTGCCACCGGGCGGGCAGCGGCTGCTGCGGGACATGGTCGAGGCCCGGCTGTCCTTCCTCGTCTCCGGTGGGACGGGAACCGGCAAGACCACCCTGCTCAGTGCCCTGTTGGGGCTCGTGGGCCCGGGCGAGCGGATCGTACTGGCCGAGGATTCGGCCGAGCTGCGCCCCGACCATCCGCACGTGGTGCGGCTGGAGACCCGGCCGGCCAACCAGGAGGGGGCGGGGCTGGTCACGCTGGCGGACCTGGTCCGGCAGGCGCTGCGGATGCGGCCCGACCGGCTGGTGGTCGGCGAAGTGCGGGGAGCCGAGGTGGCGGACCTGCTCGCCGCCCTGAACACCGGCCACGAGGGTGGCTGCGGCACGGTGCACGCCAATGCCGCGGCGCATGTCCCGGCCCGGCTGGAGGCGCTGGGCTCGGCCGCAGGACTCGATCGGGGCGCCCTGCACAGCCAGTTGGCCGCCGCGCTGACCCTGGTGCTGCACCTGGTGCGGGACAGGGAGGGACGGCGCCGGGTCGCCGAGGTGCACGTGCTGGAGCGGGACGCCGCCGGACTGGTGGTGACCGTGCCCGCGCTGAGGTGGGCCGCGCGGGGCTTCGTGCGGGAGCAGGGCTGGGATCGGCTGCGGCCGCTGCTGCGGGGTGCCCGGTGAGCGCCGGGGCGGGGCTGCCGCTGCCGGTGTTCGCCGGGGTGCTGTGCGCGGGCGCGGCCGCCTGGGGGATCACCGGGTACGACCGGATGTCCCGGCGGGCCCGGGTGGTGCTCGCCGGAGGCGGCGAGCCGCTGGGGTGCGGGCCGCCGCGCCGGGAGCTGCTGCTGGGCGCTCTGCGGGTGCGGGCCGTGCGCTGGCGGGAGTGGGCCTGCTTCGGGGCCGGGCTGGTGATCGCTGTCCTGGGAGGGTCGGTGCTCCCGCTGCTGGCCGGAGCCGCCGCGGTGCCCCTGGTGCGGCGGTGGCTGCGGGTGCGGGCGCGTGAGCGGGCCCGCACCGCGCGGGCCGCCGAGGTGGTGGCCCTGTGCGGGGCGGCGGTGGGTGAGCTGCGGGCCGGGGCCCAGCCCGGGCAGGCGCTGATGGCGGCGATGCGGCGGACGGCCGCGGGCCCCGGCGGGCCCGGTGCGGCGGAGGCGGGGGTGCTGGCCGCGGCGGCGTTCGGCGGGGACGTGCCCGGAGCGCTGCGCCAGGCGGCCCGGGAGCCCGGCGCGGAGGGGTTGGCCGGGATGGCCGCCTGCTGGCGGGTGTCGGTGGACGGCGGTGCGGGTCTGGCCGCCGGGCTGGACCGGCTGGAGGGAGCCCTGCGGGCCGAGCGGGACCGGCAGGAGTCACTGCGGGCCCAACTGGCCGGGGCGCGGTCGACGGTGCTGGTGCTCGCTCTGCTGCCCCTGGTGGGCCTGTTGATCGGCACCGGGCTGGGCGCGGATCCGCTGCGGATCCTGCTCCACACCCCGATGGGATGGGGCTGTCTGCTGGCGGGCGGGGTGCTGGAGGCGCTGGGGCTGCTGTGGTGCCGGCGGATCGTCCGGACGGGGGAGCGGTGATGACCGGGTTCTTCGTCCACAGGCTGGGGATCGTCCTGGGCGCGGCGGCGGCCCTGTGGATGGTGTCGGCGGTGGCGGCGCGGGTCAGGGCGCGCGCCGTCCGGCGCCGGACCGTGCTGCTGCTGGGGGTGCGGCCGGGGCCGCGCGGGCCGGTGTCCGGGTCCGTGCTGCGGGGTGTGGCGGCGGCGTGGGCGGCTCCGGCCGGGGCGCTGCTGGCGGGCTGGGTGCTCGTCGGCGGTGTGGCCGGTGTGGTGGTGGGGTGTCTGGCCGCGGTCGTGGTGCGGCGCCTGCGGGCCGGGTCGCGGCCGCCGGTCGGGGTGGATCCGCGGGAGGCGGAGCGTCAGCTGCCGTTCGCCGCCGATCTGCTGGCCGCGTGCCTGGCGGCCGGAGCCGGGCCGGTGGAGGCCGCGGAGGTGGTGGGCGAGTCGCTGGGCGGCCCGGTGGGCGAGCGGCTCGCGAGCGCCGGGGCGGAGCTCCGGCTCGGCGGCGAACCGGGCGACGGGTGGGGGAGGTTGGCGCAGATACCGGGCGCCCGGGCGCTCGCCGAATGCCTGGAGCGGGCCGCGCGGACCGGGGCTCCCGCGGCGGAGCCGATGTCCCGGCTCGCCTCCGGACTCCGGGAGGACCGGGCCCGCCGGGCAGGGGCCAGGGCGCAGCGGGCGGCGGTCCTCGTCACCGCACCGGTGGGGCTGTGTTTCCTCCCCGCATTTCTTTCCATCGGGGTCGCACCGGTGGTGATCGGTATGGCCTCGGGACTTCTCTCGAACCCCTGAAGTCGCATTGACCACACATCAACAACGGAAATCCACAGGAGGTTGCCATGAGGATCATCTGGTTTCGTGTACGGGCGGTGTTCGTCGGTCGCGGGAGCGACGCGGGGATGTCCACTTCGGAATACGCCATGGGCACGATCGCGGCCTGCGCATTCGCGGCCGTCCTCTACAAGGTGGTGACGAGCGAAGTCGTCGCCACGGCCCTTCAGTCGACCATCGGGAGGGCGCTCGATGTGCCGTTCTGAGGAGGGGGCCGGGGGAGGCCGGGGAAAACGCGATCGGGGATATGTGACGGCGGAGGCCGCCCTGGTGATTCCGGCGCTGGTGCTCTTCGCCGCGGCGCTGGTGTGGGCCCTGATGGCGGCGGCCGGCCAGATCCGGTGCGTGGACGCGGCCCGGGCCGGTGCCCGGGCGGCGTCCAGGTCGGAGCCGGTGGAGGTGGCGGAGGCGGCGGCACGCGAGGCCGCCCCACCGGGGGCGCGGGTGGAGCTGGAGCGGGTGGGCGACCTCTGGCGGGTCCGGGTGGCGGCACCCGTTCCCGGGCCAGCCGGGATCCCGTTGAGGCTGGGCGCGCAGGCGGTGGCACTCGCCGAGGACAGCGTGGGGCCGCCGCCGTGAGCCGGGTGGCGGACCGGGGCTCGGCCACGGTCTGGGCGGCCCTGGTGGCGACGGTGCTCGGCGCGGTGTTCGCGGGGGTGCTGCTGCTCGGCCAGGCCGTCGTGGCCCGCCACCGGGCGGCGGCGGCCGCGGACCTGGCGGCGCTGGCGGCGGCGGCCACCTGGGCGCACGGGCCGGACAGGGCCTGCGCCACGGCGCTCCGGGTGGCCCGGGCGCAGGGCGCGGAGCTCGCCGGATGCCGGCTCGGTGGCGAGGTCGCCGAGGTGGCCGCCCGGGTCGCGTCGGGCCCGTTCAGGCCCGAGATCCGGGCTCGCGCGGGTCCGCCCCGGGAACCGCCGGCCGTGGACAAGCCGGACTGAGGGCCCGCTCCGGCCGGTGAGGGCGCGCCGTCGACGGCCGGGGCCGGCCCGGCGGCCGGAGCGGCGGGGCCGCCGACAGCAGGCTCCGGCGGGGGCACGCCCGAGCCGCGCCGTCTGCCGTGGGTCCGGCCGGGCACGTCCGAGGCGGGCCGTCTGCCGCAGGGGCCGCCCGGCGGGCGGTCTGCCGCAGCGTCCGGCCGCGCCGGCGGGTGGGCGGTCCGCTGCCCTGGGGTCCGCCTGGCGGGCGTACGGTCCGCTGTCCCGGACTCCGCGGGGTGTCCGTCCCGGGCGTGGGCGGGGTGTCCGTCCCGGGTGTGTTCGGGGGCCGGGGTGGGGTCTGTGCGGTGTTCGGCGCCGGGCGGTGGCTCGGCCGTGGGGTTCGGTCCGGGGCGGTCAGGGCGCGGCGGACGGGGCCTGCGGGATCTGCGGGGATTCGGAGAGGAGGCGGGTGAGGAGGCGGATGGCGCCGCGCTTGTGGAGGGGGTCGTTGCCGTTGCCGCACTTGGGGGACTGGATGCAGGAGGGGCAGCCGGCCTCGCACTCGCAGGCGGCGATGGCGTCGCGGGTGGCCGTCAGCCAGGCGCGGGCCGTGTGGAAGGCCCGCTCCGCGAACCCGGCGCCGCCGGGGTGGCCGTCGTAGACGAAGACCGTGGGGAGGAGGGTGTCGGGATGCAGCGGCACGGACACGCCGCCGATGTCCCAGCGGTCGCAGGTGGCGAACAGCGGGAGCATGCCGATGGAGGCGTGTTCCGCGGCGTGCAGGGCGCCGCCGAGGATCTCGGGGTTGATCCGGGCCTCGTCGAGCTGGTCCTCGGTCACCGTCCACCAGACGGCCCTGGTGCGCAGGGTGCGGGGCGGCAGGTCCAGCTTGGCCTCGCCGAGGACCTCGCCGGTGATCAGTTTGCGGCGCAGGTAGGAGACGACCTGGTTGGTCACCTCCACGGAGCCGAAGCAGAGCCGGGCCGAGCCCCAGGGGATCTCGGTCTCGGTTTCCAGGATGGAGATGGAGGTGGTGTCACGGGCCGTGGTGGAGAACGGCGGGTCCGCCGCTTCCACGAGGGCCGCCGAGCCCTCCAGGTCCAGGTGCCGCACCAGATACGTACGGCCCTGGTGGAGGTGGACGGCCCCCTCGTGGACGGCGGTGTGGGCCGCCGACTCGTCGACCGTGCCCAGCAGCCGGCCGGTGGAGGCTTCGACGATCTGCACCGGGCGGCCGCCGCCGCCCCGGATGTCGGTGAGGTCCGAGGCCCGCTCCCGGCGGGTCCAGTGCCAGCCGGCCGCCCGGCGGCGCAGCAGCTTCGCCGCCTCGAGCTGGGGGAGGAGCTCCTCGGTGGCCGGGCCGAAGAGCTCCAGGTCCGCTTCGGTCAGCGGGAGCTCCTCCGCGGCCGCGCACAGGTGGGGGGCGAGGACGTACGGGTTGTCGGGGTCCAGGACGGTGGCTTCCACCGGTTGGCGGAACAGCGCTTCCGGATGGTGGACCAGGTAGGTGTCGAGCGGATCGTCCCGGGCGATCAGCACGGCCAGCGCGCCCTGGCCCGAGCGCCCCGCCCGGCCCGCCTGCTGCCACAGGGAGGCCCGCGTGCCCGGGTACCCGGTGATCAGTACGGCGTCCAGGCCGGAGACGTCCACGCCCAGCTCCAGGGCGGTCGTGGCGGCCAGTCCCAGCAGCTCGCCGGAGTGCAGGGCCCGCTCCAGGGCCCGGCGCTCCTCGGGCAGGTAGCCGCCCCGGTAGGCCGCGACCCGCCGGGGCAGGGACCGGTCCACCTCCGCGAGGCGTTCCTGCGTGATCACGGAGATCAGCTCGGCGCCGCGCCGGGAGCGCACGAAGGCGACCGTGCGGACGCCCTGGACCACCAGGTCGGTCAGCAGGTCGGCGGTCTCCGCGGTGGCCGTACGGCGTACGGGAGCGCCCTTCTCGCCCCGCAGCTCGGTGAGCAGCGGGGGCTCCCACAGGGCGAAGACCACCTCGCCGCGCGGTGAGGCGTCGTCGGTGATCTCCGTCACCGGTAGCCCGGTCAGCCGGGACGCGGCGGCCGCCGGGTCGCTGGCGGTCGCGGAGGCCAGCAGGAATACCGGATCGGAGCCGTAGCGGGCGCACAGCCGCCGCAGCCGGCGCAGGACCTGGGCCACGTGGGAGCCGAATACGCCGCGGTAGGTGTGGCACTCGTCGATCACCACGTAGCGCAGCGCGCGCAGGAAGGAGGACCAGCGCGGGTGGGCCGGGAGGATCCCGCGGTGCAGCATGTCGGGGTTGGTCAGGACGTAGTTCGCGTACTGGCGCACCCATTCGCGCTCCTCGACGGGCGTGTCCCCGTCGTAGACCGCGGGGCGGACGGCGTTGCCCAGGGGGGCGGCCAGGGCCCGTACGGCGCGCCGCTGGTCGGCCGCCAGGGCCTTGGTGGGGGCCAGGTACAGGGCGGTCGCGCCCCTTCCGTTCGGCGCCTGTGCGCCGTCCGCGAGGGCCGAGAGGACCGGGGCGAGGTAGGCCAGGGACTTGCCCGAGGCGGTGCCGGTGGCCACGACCACGGACTCGCCGTCCAAAGCGTGTTCGGCGGCCGCGGCCTGGTGTTCCCACGGATGGTCGATCCCGGCGGACTGGATCGCGGCTACTACATCCGTTCGGATGCGGTCGGGCCAGACTGCATGACGGCCCTCCCGAGGGGGCAAGTGCTCCGTATGGGTGATGCGCGCAGACCGGAAAGGCCCCCGTGACAGGCGGTCCAGGACCGTGCCGGGGGTGGGTCGGGAGTCCGCGTCTGCCGTGGGCCGTCCGGGACCGTGAGTGTTGGCCATCGGAACCGAGTGTGTCACCGGCGTGCGGGACAATGGTCGGAAGGCGTCGTGCGCGCCTGCCGGTAAGTGATTGAATGCCATTGCGGCAGCCAATCCCTCACCTACCTTCGGGTGGGGAGGCCCCTGGGGGGCGCCGCTCGATAGCAAGGTGCTGGAGGATCCGTGGACCTGTCCCTGTCGACTCGCACTGTCGGCGACCGTACGGTCGTGGAGGTCGGTGGCGAGATTGATGTGTATACCGCGCCCAAGCTGCGCGAGCAGTTGGTCGAGTTGGTGAACGACGGCAGCTACCACCTGGTCGTCGACATGGAGCGAGTGGACTTCCTCGACTCCACCGGACTGGGTGTGCTCGTGGGAGGTCTCAAGCGCGTCCGCGCGCACGAGGGTTCGCTCCGCCTGGTGTGCAACCAGGAGCGCATTCTGAAGATCTTCCGCATCACCGGTCTGACCAAGGTGTTCCCGATCCACACCACGGTGGACGACGCCGTCAACGCCACCGACTGACGGCTCCAGGCGGCCCCCGGCAGTCTCCGGGCAGCTGGGGGCCGGCAAGGAGAGCGGGGGTACCGGGCCATGGATGGCCCGGGCCCCTGTCAAGGCACGCCCGTAGTCCGAGGGGGACGCGCATGGCCACCGTTGAACTGCGCTTCAGCGCCCAGCCCGAACACGTCCGGACGGCCCGCCTGGTCGCGGCCGCCGTGGCGCGCAGGGCCGGCGTGGAGGAAGCCGTCCTCGACGAGGTCCGCCTCGCCGTGGGCGAAGCCTGTTCGCGTGCCGTCGGACTCCACCGGAGCAACGGGCTGACCGCGCCCGTCCGGGTGGTGCTGACCGAAGAGGACAAGACGTTCTCCATCGAGGTCGGTGACGAGGTTCCCGGCCCGAGCGGGATCCCGGCCGACACCGTGTCCGGCATGGCCGCGGTCCAGGAGTCCGACGGGGACACCGAGGACGAGATGGGGCTCGCGGTGATCAGCGGGCTCGTCGACGACGTCGAGGTGACCAGTGGGGAATCGGGCGGGACCATCCGGATGAGGTGGCCCGTCTCGGGGTCCTCCGACCTTCCTTGAGATCCACGGCGCGCGCATTCCCTCCTATCTTCTGATCTTTATCAAGGCCCTGCTGAGCAGGGCCTTTTTCATTTCCCTAGATCAATGAGCATCCGTCAATGCCTTTGCCCCATTACTTCTTTCGAGGGTAATGGAGTGACGCGATCTATTGCTGAGGAGCAGGAGCACGCCAATTACGTTTCCTGCGCACTGTTTTGATCGGGGTGTGCTCCCTACAATCCGTCCACATCTTGAGCTCATCACGTCAAGGAGGACGAATGACGGGGCTCTTCACCCCTCTCGCGCCGGATAGCACCGCTGATCTGGCATCCGCAGTACTCACCGATGACAATCGGCTCATCGTGATGGTCATTGCGGCCGTCGCACTCGCCGCACTCGTCGTCGCGCAGATCCTGGTCCGCCAGGTCCTCGCCGCCGACGAGGGCACCGACAGCATGAAGAAGATCGCTGCCGCCGTCCAGGAAGGCGCCAACGCCTACCTCGGCCGGCAGCTGCGCACCCTCGGCATCTTCGCCGTCGTGGTCTTCTTCCTGCTCTTCCTGCTCCCCGCCGACGACTGGAACCAGCGGGCGGGGCGTTCCGCCTTCTTCCTCGTCGGCGCCATCTTCTCGGCGGCCACCGGCTACATCGGCATGCGCCTCGCGGTCCGCGCCAACGTGCGCGTCGCCGCCGCCGCACGCCAGGCCACCCCGGCCGAGGGGGAGCCCGCCAAGGACCTGACCGAGGTCTCCCACCAGGCGATGAAGATCGCCTTCCGCACGGGTGGCGTGGTCGGCATGTTCACCGTCGGCCTCGGCCTCTTCGGCGCCTCCTGCGTCGTCCTGGTCTACGCCGCGGACGCCCCCAAGGTCCTGGAGGGCTTCGGTCTCGGAGCCGCCCTGATCGCGATGTTCATGCGCGTGGGCGGCGGAATCTTCACCAAGGCCGCCGACGTCGGCGCCGACCTGGTCGGCAAGGTCGAACAGGGCATTCCGGAGGACGACCCGCGCAATGCCGCGACCATCGCCGACAACGTGGGCGACAACGTCGGAGACTGCGCCGGAATGGCGGCGGACCTCTTCGAGTCCTACGCCGTCACCCTCGTGGCCGCGCTCATCCTCGGCAAGGCCGCCTTCGGCGACCTGGGCCTGGCCTTCCCGCTGATCGTTCCCGCCATCGGCGTCGTCACCGCGATGATCGGCATCTTCGCGGTCTCCCCGCGCCGCAGCGACCGCAGCGGCATGACCGCCATCAACCGCGGCTTCTTCATCTCGGCCGTGATCTCCCTGGTGCTGGTGGCGATCGCCGTCTACGCCTACCTGCCGTCCAGCTACAAGGACCTCGTCGGCGTCGAGAACGCGGCGATCACCAACCACTCCGGTGACCCGCGCGTCCTGGCCGTCGTCGCGGTCGCCATCGGCATCGTGCTGGCAGCCCTGATCCAGCAGCTGACCGGCTACTTCACGGAGACCAACCGCCGTCCCGTCCGGGACATCGGCAAGTCCTCCCTGACCGGTGCGGCCACCGTCGTCCTCGCCGGCATCTCCGTCGGCCTGGAGTCCGCCGTCTACACGGCGCTGCTCATCGGCCTCGGCGTCTACGGGGCGTTCCTGCTCGGCGGTACGTCGATCCTGCTCGCGCTCTTCGCGGTGGCCCTGGCCGGTACCGGCCTGCTCACCACCGTCGGCGTCATCGTCGCCATGGACACCTTCGGCCCGGTCTCCGACAACGCCCAGGGCATCGCCGAGATGTCCGGCGACGTCGAGGGCGCCGGCGCGCAGGTCCTGACCGACCTGGACGCCGTCGGCAACACCACCAAGGCCATCACCAAGGGCATCGCCATCGCGACGGCCGTGCTGGCCGCCGCCGCGCTCTTCGGCTCGTACAACGACGCGATCGCCGTCGCGGTCAAGGAAGTCGGCGCCAAGGCCGGGGAGCTGAACCTCAGCCTGGACATCGCACAGCCCAACAACCTCGTCGGGCTGATCCTGGGCGCGGCCGTGGTCTTCCTGTTCTCCGGACTCGCCATCAACGCCGTCTCCCGCTCCGCGGGCGCGGTGGTCTACGAGGTGCGCCGCCAGTTCCGCGAGCACCCCGGGATCATGGACTACAGCGAGAAGCCCGAGTACGGGCGCGTCGTCGACATCTGCACCAAGGACGCGCTGCGCGAGCTCGCCACGCCCGGCCTGCTCGCCGTCCTGACGCCGATCGCGGTCGGCTTCAGCCTCGGTGTGGGCGCCCTCGGGTCCTTCCTCGCCGGCGCCATCGGCACGGGCACGCTGATGGCGGTCTTCCTCGCCAACTCCGGCGGCGCGTGGGACAACGCGAAGAAGCTGGTCGAGGACGGCCACCACGGCGGCAAGGGCAGCGAGGCCCATGCGGCGGTCGTCATCGGCGACACGGTCGGCGACCCGTTCAAGGACACCGCCGGTCCCGCGATCAACCCGCTGCTCAAGGTCATGAACCTGGTGGCGCTGCTGATCGCTCCCGCCGTCGTGCAGTTCAGCTACGGCGCGGACACCAGCCCGACCGTACGGGCGATCGTCGCGGTCCTCGCGATCGGCGTCATCATCGGCGCGGTGTACATCTCCAAGCGCCGCGGCATCGCCGTGGGCGACGAGAACGACGGGACGGCCGAGCGGGTGGCCCAGTCGGCCGACCCGGCGACGGTCTCCTGACCGAGGCCCCGGCCGAAGGACGGGGCGGGCCGGGCAGGGCCGGCCGTGCGCCCGAACGGCGGACAGGCGGCGCGGACTGACGCGCCGTCTGTCCGCCTTTGTGCGTCCTCGGAGGGCAGGCGTGTATCTTCCGGGCCGAGAGCCTTCGAAGGGACCAATCCGGTGAACAAGAAGCTTGCGGCCGCGTTGTCGGGCAGTGCGGTGCTGATGCTCGTCCTGTCCGGGTGCGGCGGGGACGACGGCGACGAGAAGGCCAACGCCTGGGCCAAGAAGGTCTGCGACCAGTGGCAGCCCGAACTCAAGAAGATCGAGACAGCCAACGCCGACATCAAGCGCGTGGCCACGGAGAGCAGCAAGCCCGACGAGGTCAAGCAGACCGACGCGGCGGCCTTCGCGACCATGTCGGAGTCGTACAAGACGATGGGCAGCGCCCTGCAGCAGGCGGGCGTGCCGCCGGTCAAGAACGGCGCCACGACCCAGGAGGCGGCGGTGAAGGGCTTCGAGTCGACCTCGAAGGGATACGCCGACCTGAAGGCCAAGATGGACGCCCTCGACCCCGCGGACCAGACGAAGTTCGCCGACGGCCTCAAGGAGGTCGCGGGCGGTCTGCAGGAGGCGACGAAGGGCGGTCAGGACGCCCTCGCCACGCTCAACGCGGGCGGCCTCGACAAGGCCATCAACAGCCAGAAGGGCTGCCAGGTCGCGGCGACCTCGGCGTCGCCCAAGTAGCCGCCCCGCAGGGCGCGTACCGCGTCGTACGAGGACCCGGGCGGCCGGGCTCCCGCAAGGGAGCCCGGCCGTCCTTTCGTGCATCCGGGCCCGCGGTGACCGGCGCGACGGGCCCCAGCGGACACAATGGACGGGTGAGTACCACCAGCCTCCCCACCCCCGACCACGCCGCCGAGCTCCGCAGCGCGATGCTGGCCGCCGGCTTCACCGCCGACGGGCTGCTCGACCTGCTCGGCGCCCCCGCCTACGCCGCGCTGGCCCGCAGTGAGACCGTCCCCGCCCTGCGCGCCACCCGGGGCGGCGGCGACGGCCCGCTCGCGACCCTGGTCCGGCTGTTCCTGCTCCAGCAGCCCGTGCCGTACGTGCACGCCGCGACGGCGATGCCCGTCGAGGCCGCCCTGGCCGACGGCTGGCTGCGGCGCGAGGATGCCGCCGACGGCGAGGACACCGTGCACGCGACCGTCGACGTGCGGCCGTACGGCGGCCCCGACGGCGAGGACTGGTTCATCGTCTCGGACCTCGGCTGCGCCGTCGGCGGGGCCGGCGGGATCGGCAGCCGGGAGGAGGGCGTCGTCCTCGGCGTCGGCGGAGCCTCCACCACCCTGGCCGGGATCACCGTGCGCACCCCGGTCGGCTCCGCCCTCGACGTCGGCACCGGCTCGGGCATCCAGGCGCTGCACGCCACCCGGCACGCGACGCGGGTCACCGCCACCGACGTCAACCCCAGGGCCCTCGGATTCACCCGTTTGACGCTGGCCCTCTCCGGGGCGCCGGAGGCCGAGCTCCTCACCGGCTCGCTCTTCGAGCCGGTCGGCGGGGCGACGTACGACCTGATCGTGTCGAACCCGCCGTTCGTGATCTCCCCGGGCGCCCGGCTGACGTACCGAGACGGCGGAATGGGCGGCGACGACCTGTGCCGGACCCTGGTCCAGGAGGCGGGCGCGCGGCTCAACCCCGGCGGGTACGCGCAGTTCCTCGGCAACTGGCAGCACGTGGAGGGCGAGGACTGGCACGACAGGCTCCGCTCCTGGGTGCCGCGCGGCTGCGACGCCTGGATCGTCCAGCGCGACGTGCAGGACGTCACGCAGTACGCGGAGCTGTGGCTGCGCGACGCGGGCGACCACCGCGACGACCCCGACGCGTACGCGCAGCGCTACGAGGACTGGCTGGACGAGTTCGAGGCGCGCAAGACCAAGAGCGTCGGCTTCGGATGGATCACCTTGCGCCGGACGGACGCGGCCGAGCCCTCGATCGTGGTCGAGGAGTGGCCGCACACGGTGGAGCAGCCGCTCGGCGAGTCCGTCCTCGCCCACTTCGCCCGTCAGGACTACCTGCGCCAGCACGACGACGCGGCCCTGCTGGAGGCCCGCTTCGTGCTGGTCGAGGAAGTGGTCCAGGAGCAGGTCGGCTCGCCCGGCGCGGAGGACCCGGAACACGTCGTGCTCCGGCAGAACCGCGGAATGCGGCGCGCCACGAAGGTCGACACGGTCGGCGCGGGCTTCGCGGGAGTGTGTGACGGCTCACTGAGCGCCGGGCGGATCCTGGACGCGATCGCGCAGCTGATGCAGGAGGACCCCGTCGTGCTGCGGGACCGGACTCCCGAGGCCATCAGGCTGCTGGTCGAGCAGGGCTTCCTGGAGCCCGTGGCGGGCCCCGGGCCGCAGCCGGCACCGTGATGTAACCCTGGGTTCGCCCGGCGTATCCCCACGGCTGGCAGCGTGCTGTACAGCGGGGTCCGGGGGGTCCCGAGAGTGGCCCGGGGGTGAGGGGAACGGCGCGGAATGCGGTCCGGCGATCTTCGCGGAGGCCGTGTTCCCGCTGTTCGGGGCCGCTCTGCAGGCCTGGACGGGAGCGTGCGCCGGCCGCCGTGCGCCGGTGGTCGAGAATGCGCGCCCCGTCACGGTCGAACCACGGCTTCCGCTTCCCCGGCGAAGCCTCTCCGGCCTTCGGGGACCTGGCGCGCCGAGCCGCTCCGACGCCGCCGCGAGGGGTGCGCCGGCGGTCGCCGCACCGGCCCCGAAACCCGGTGCGGGACGGGGTGCGGGTGCGGGGCCAGACGGCCCCGCGGCCACCCGGCCCGGTGATCGGGAAGGGTCCGGCGCGGCATCCGGGCGGCAGAAACGGCACTTGTCGGGTTACCGTTCGAGTGGCCGTTGCGGGCTTGTGCCGTTTGACACGGGGGCGGGTTGTACCGTCACACTCCGCAGCGTCGCCGTACTGCGACCGAGTGCCGACCGGAGAGAAGAGCCAAGTTGTCCCCGACTAGCGAGACCGCAAAGGGCGGCCGCCGACTCGTCATCGTCGAGTCCCCTGCCAAGGCGAAGACGATCAAGGGCTACCTCGGCCCGGGATACGTCGTCGAGGCGAGCGTCGGGCACATCCGCGACCTCCCGAACGGCGCGGCCGAGGTTCCCGACAAGTACACCGGTGAGGTCCGCCGCCTCGGAGTGGACGTCGAGCACGACTTCCAGCCGATCTACGTCGTCAATGCCGACAAGAAGGCCCAGGTCCGCAAGCTCAAGGAGCTGCTGGCCGAGTCCGACGAACTCTTCCTCGCCACCGATGAGGACCGCGAGGGCGAAGCCATCGCGTGGCACCTGCAGGAAGTCCTCAAGCCCAAGGTCCCCGTCCACCGGATGGTCTTCCACGAGATCACCAAGGACGCGATCCGCGCCGCCGTCGCCAACCCGCGCGAGCTGAACCAGCGCATGGTCGACGCCCAGGAGACCCGCCGTATCCTCGACCGCCTCTACGGCTACGAGGTCTCGCCGGTCCTGTGGAAGAAGGTCATGCCGCGCCTGTCGGCAGGCCGCGTCCAGTCGGTGGCGACCCGCCTCGTCGTCGAGCGGGAGCGCGAGCGCATCGCCTTCCGCTCCGCCGAGTACTGGGACCTGACCGGAACCTTCTCCACCGGCCGCGCCGGGGACCCCTCCGACCCGTCGTCGCTGGTCGCCCGCCTGAACTCGGTGGACGGCAAGCGCGTGGCACAGGGCCGCGACTTCGGCGCCAACGGCCGGCTCAAGAGCGAGGTGCTGCACCTCGACGAGGCGAACGCCAGGGCACTGGCCGCCGCGCTCGCCGACACCGCCTTCGCCGTCCGGTCGGTCGAGTCCAAGCCGTACCGCCGTTCCCCGTACGCCCCCTTCCGTACGACGACGCTCCAGCAGGAGGCCTCGCGCAAGCTGGGCTTCGGTGCGAAGGCGACGATGCAGGTGGCGCAGAAGCTGTACGAGAACGGCTTCATCACCTACATGCGTACGGACTCCACCACGCTGTCCGACACCGCGGTGTCGGCCGCCCGGGCGCAGGTCACCCAGCTCTACGGGGCCGACTACCTGCCGGAGAAGCCGCGCGTCTACGCGGGCAAGGTCAAGAACGCGCAGGAGGCGCACGAGGCGATCCGTCCTTCGGGTGATCGTTTCCGCACCCCGGCCGAGACGGGCCTGACCGGGGACCAGTTCCGCCTGTACGAACTGATCTGGAAGCGCACCGTCGCCTCCCAGATGAAGGACGCGACCGGCAACAGCGTCACCGTCAAGATCGGCGGCCGCGCCTCGGACGGCCGCGACGCCGAGTTCAGCGCGTCCGGCAAGACGATCACCTTCCACGGCTTCATGAAGGCGTACGTCGAGGGCGCGGACGACCCGAACGCCGAGCTCGACGACCGCGAGCGGCGCCTGCCGCAGGTCGCGGAGGGCGACGCGCTGTCCGCCGAGGAGATCACGGCGGACGGCCACGCGACCAAGCCGCCGGCCCGCTACACCGAGGCCTCGCTGGTCAAGGAGCTCGAAGAGCGCGAGATCGGCCGGCCGTCGACGTACGCGTCGATCATCGGCACGATCCTCGACCGCGGCTACGTCTTCAAGAAGGGCACCGCGCTCGTCCCCTCCTTCCTCTCGTTCGCCGTGGTGAACCTGCTGGAGAAGCACTTCGGGCGGCTCGTCGACTACGACTTCACCGCGAAGATGGAGGACGACCTCGACCGCATCGCGCGGGGCGAGGCCCAGTCCGTGCCGTGGCTCAAGCGGTTCTACTTCGGCTCCGAGGACGCCACCGAGGTCGTGCCGGCCGACGGCGACCACCTCGGCGGCCTGAAGGAGCTGGTCACGGACCTGGGCGCGATCGACGCCCGGGAGATCTCCTCCTTCCCGGTCGGCGAGGGCATCGTGCTGCGCGTCGGCCGCTACGGCCCGTACGTGGAGCGGGGCGAGAAGGACTCCGAGGGCCACCAGCGCGCCGACATCCCCGACGACATGGCTCCGGACGAGCTGACGGTCGCCTACGCGGAGGAGCTGTTCGCGAAGCCGAGCGGCGAGTTCGAGCTCGGCAAGGACCCGGTCAGCGGCAACGAGATCGTCGCCAAGGACGGCCGCTACGGCCCGTACGTGACGGAGATCCTGCCCGAGGGCACGCCGAAGACCGGCAAGAACGCGGTCAAGGCGCGCACGGCCTCGCTCTTCAAGACGATGAGCCTGGACACGGTCACCCTCGACGAGGCGCTGAAGCTGATGTCGCTGCCGCGCACCGTCGGCGCGGACGCGGAGGGCGTGGAGATCACGGCCCAGAACGGCCGCTACGGCCCGTACCTGAAGAAGGGCACGGACTCGAGGTCGCTGGAGACCGAGGACCAGCTCTTCACGATCACGCTCGACGAGGCCCTGGCCATCTACGCGCAGCCCAAGCAGCGGGGCCGCGCCGCGGCCAAGCCGCCGCTGAAGGAGCTGGGCACCGACCCGGTCAGCGAGAAGCCGGTCGTGGTCAAGGACGGCCGCTTCGGCCCGTACGTGACGGACGGCGAGACGAACGCGACGCTGCGGCGGGACGACGACGTCGAGACGATCACGCCGGAGCGGGGCTTCGAGCTGCTCGCGGAGAAGCGCGCGAAGGGCCCGGCCAAGAAGACGGCGAAGAAGGCCGCCGCCAAGAAGGCCCCGGCGAAGAAGGCGACCGCGACGAAGACCGCGGCCGCGAAGAAGACGGCGGCCAAGACGACGACCGCCAAGAAGACGGTCGCCAAGAAGACCGTCGCGAAGAAGACCGCGGCCAAGAAGACGGCCGCCGCCCCGGCGGACGAGTAGTCGCGACGAGAGCCCCACGCCACGCGTGGGGCTCTCGTGCTTCCCGAAGGTGGGTCGGGGGTCACACCCGCGCTTGTCCACAGGCCTCCGCAGCCGCCAGGCGCAGCGGATAGGCTGGGCGGATGACGCGAGCCGAGCAGCCGGCGGTCGTGACCGCCCCGGCGAACCCCACCTACGACGAAGCCCTAGCCGCGGATTCCCGCGAGCGTGCGGTGCGCGCACTGCTGCGCACCCCCCGGCTGCGCCGCCTGTGGAGCGCCCAGTTGGTGAGCGGCATCGGTGATGCCCTCGCCCTGCTGGTGCTGGTTCTGCTGGCCCTTCAGGCGGCGGCCACCGAAGGGGCCTTCGGCGGCGGATACCGCGGTGCGGCCCTCGCCGTCGCCGCCGTCTTCGGCGTCCGGATCCTCGCCACGCTGCTCTTCGGCGCGGTCCTGCTCGGCCCGCTGGCCGGTCTCCTCGGCGCCGGCGGCAAGCTGGACCGCCGCTGGACGATGATCGGAGCCGACGGGGTCCGCCTCGGGCTCTTCGTCGTCGCCCCGCTGTGGCTCGACTGGATCCCGGCCCACGCGCTCACCGCGCTGCTGGCCACCGTCTTCGTGGCCGGTGCCGCCGAACGGCTGTGGACGCTGGCCAAGGAGAGCGCGGCGCCCGCCCTGCTGCCCGAGCCGCCGCCGGAGGGGGCCACCGTACGGCCGCTCCCGGACCACATGGACGCCCTGCGGCGCCTGACCCTGCGTACGGCCTTCGCGGCGCTGCCCGTCGCGGCGGCCGCCCTGCTCGCCGCGACCCTCGTCGGCAAGGCCCTCGGCCTCGGCGTGGACTGGTTCGCCGCGAACCAGGC
The DNA here is from genome assembly GCF_004795115.1 of Streptomyces sp. A0592. NCBI lineage: Bacteria > Bacillati > Actinomycetota > Actinomycetes > Kitasatosporales > Streptomycetaceae > Streptomyces > Streptomyces sp. A0592. The sequence goes on along the minus strand of NZ_SSBM01000010.1, from coordinate 33,944 downwards.
CGCCCTCGGCTCGTACGTGGCCGCCGGCCTCTTCGCCGCTTCGGTCTCGCTGCTGCTCCCGCTGGTGCTGCCCACCGGGGCGACCCCGCGGCCGCGTTCCCCGCTGGAGGGCCTGCGCGCCCCCAAGGCGGGCGACCGGCCGGACAAGGGCCGTACCGGCGCCGTCCCGCTGCTGGTCCTGAGCTGCGCCGCGGTCGCCGGAGCGGTGTCCTGCGCCGTCGCCGTGGCCGTCCTGCACGCCTTCGACCTGGGCGGCGGCCCGGCCGCCTTCGCACTGTTCGTCCTCGCCCTCGTCGGCGGCACCGCCGTCGGCATCCGGGCCACCCAGGCCGGCAAGGTGCTGCCCGGCCTGTCCCGGCGCCGGCTGCTGGCCCTCGCCATAGCGGTGGCCGGCCTCGCGCTGCTGCTGAGCGGCCTCGTCCCGGACACGGCGACGGTGCTGTTCCTCTCGCTCCTCGCCGGCACCGCGGCGGGCGTCGCGGCCAACACCGGCCACACCCTGCTGGACCAGGAGACCGAGGAGTTCCGCCGGGCGCGGGTCACCGAGCACCTCCAGGCGGTCGTACGGGTGGCCGTGGCCGTCGGCGCCGTCGCCGCGCCCGTCCTGGCCGCATTGATCGGCCCGCACCGGCTCACCGGAGCCGAGATCGTCTTCTCGCACGGCGGGGCCGCCTTCACCCTGATGTTCGTCGGCGCGCTGCTGCTGCCCGTCGCCGTGGTCGTGCTCACCAAGGCCGACGACCGGCGCGGTGTGCCGCTGCGGCGGGACCTGCGCGACGCGCTGCGCGGTGGGGAGCCCGTACAGGCCCCGGCCGCCACCGGATTCTTCATCGCGCTGGAAGGCGGCGACGGAGCCGGCAAGTCCACCCAGGTCCACGCGCTGGCCGAGTGGATACGGGGCAAGGGGCACGAGGTCGTCGTGACCCGGGAGCCGGGCGCCACGCCCGTCGGCAAGCGGCTCCGCTCGATCCTGCTCGACGTGTCCTCGGCGGGACTGTCGAACCGCGCCGAGGCGCTGCTGTACGCGGCCGACCGCGCCGAGCACGTGGACACGGTGGTGCGTCCGGCGCTGGAGCGCGGCGCGATTGTCATCTCGGACCGCTACATCGACTCCTCGGTGGCCTACCAGGGCGCCGGCCGCGACCTGTCCCCGACGGAGATCGCCCGGATCTCGCGCTGGGCGACCAGCGGGCTCGTACCGCATCTGACCGTGCTGCTCGACGTGTCGCCGGAGGCGGCGCGGGAGCGGTTCACGGAGGCGCCGGACCGGCTGGAGTCGGAGCCGGCGGAGTTCCACCAGCGGGTGCGGTCCGGCTTCCTGACCCTCGCCGCGGCCGACCCCGGCCGCTACCTGGTGGTCGACGCCGGGCAGGACCCCGACTCGGTGACCACCGTCGTACGGCACCGCCTGGACCGGATGCTCCCGCTCTCCGAGGCGGAGGTGGCCGCGCAGGCGGAGGCTCGGCGCCTCGCCGAGGAGGAGGCGCGGCGCAAGGCCGAGGAAGAGGCGGCCCGCAAGGCGGAAGAGGAGCGGCTGCGGGCCGAGGAGGAAGCGCGCAGGGCCCGTGAGGCCGAGGAGGCCCGGATCGAGGCCGAGGCCGAGGCCGCCCGCAAGGCGGAGGAGGAGCGGCTGCGGGCCGAGGAGGAGGCCCGGGCGCGGGCCGAGGCCGAGCGGCTGCGCGTGGAGGCCGAGGCGAAGGCGCGTGCGGCGGAGGCCGAGCGGCTGCGCAAGCAGGCCGAGGAGGAGGCCCGGCTGCGGGCCGAGGCCGAGGAGCGGCGGCTGGAGAAGCAGCGGCGGGCCGAGGAGGCCCTGCTGAAGGCCGAGGAGGCGCGCCGGCTGGTGGAGGCCTCGGCGGCCGAGGCCGCGGCGAAGGCGGCGGCTGCCGCTGCCGCCGCGGAGGCCCAGGCCGCTGCCGCGGCTCAGGCGTCGGCTCCGGCCCCGTCGGCTCCGGCGACCGGTCCCGCCGCTTCGGCACCCAGGATCGACATGACGAAGGAGCCGCACCCGGACGACGCGGTGACGATCGAGACCCCGGTGGTCAAGAGGGTCGTCCGGCCGGACGACGTCACCCAGACCGTCCCGGTGCCGAAGGTCGACCCGGCGTCGGCGGCATCGGCCGTGGACGAGACCGCGGTGCTGCCGCCGGTGCGTCCGGCCGACGAGACGGCGGTGCTGCCGCCCGTACGCCCGGACGCCCCGCAGGGCTCCGGCGCGGGCAGCGGCTCCGGCAACCGCCCGGGCAGCGCCAGCGCCAGCGGCAGCGGCTCCGGCAGCGGTGGCCAGGCCCGGTCCGCCACGCGGCCGACGGCCCGGCGCCCCGAGGAGGACCCGGCCGACCGGGTGCCGTCGGGCATCTTCCGGGACGCGAGCAACGACCGGACGAGGGAACTGCCGGTCGTCGACGACGACGGCCGACCGCGCCGTCCCCGCCCGGACTGGGCGGAGGAGACCCCGCTCGACGACCTGCCGACGCTGGCGGACGAGCTGCTGGGCCGCCACCGCGACGACGAGGACGACGAGGGCGAAGGCGGAGCGCGCCGCCGCCGCTGACGGCGGCCGTACGGGATTGTCGGTGGGGCCCGACACAATGGGTGCACGGAGAGTGAGAGGTGGTGGGCGGGATGTCCGTATGGGACGACCTGGTGGGCCAGGAGCGGATCCAGACGCAGCTGGCCGCCGCCGCTCGCGATGCCGATGCGCAGGTCACGGCCGTCACGGACGGGACCGCGCCGCCCGCCGCGTCGAAGATGACCCACGCCTGGCTCTTCACGGGACCGCCGGGATCCGGGCGGGTCACCGCCGCCCGGGCCTTCGCCGCGGCTCTGCAGTGCACCAGCCCGGACCGCGCTCTCGGCGGTGAGCCGGGCTGCGGGTTCTGCGACGGCTGCCACACCACGATGGTCGGCACCCACGCGGACGTCTCCAGCATCGCGGCGGTCGGCAGCCAGATCCTCGTCGACGACATGCGGGACACCGTCCGCAAGTCCTACACGTCCCCCGCGACGGGCCGTTGGCAGATCATCCTGGTCGAGGACGCCGAGCGGCTGAACGAGAAGTCCGCCAACGCGGTCCTCAAGGCCGTCGAGGAGCCCGCGCCCCGGACGGTGTGGATGCTGTGCTCGCCCTCCCTGGAGGACGTGCTGCCCACCATCCGCTCCCGTTGCCGCCACCTCAGCCTCAGCACACCGTCGGTCGCGGCCGTCGCCGACATGCTCGTGCGGCGCGACGGCGTCGAGCCGTCGGCGGCCCTGGCCGCCGCCAGGGCCACGCAGGGGCACGTCGACCGCGCCCGCCGGCTGGCCACCGACGAGGCGGCCCGGGAGCGCCGGGCGACGGTCCTGAAGCTCCCGCTCCGGGTGGACGACGTCGGAGCCTGCCTCAAGGCCGCCCAGGAGCTGGTGGACGCCGCCGCCGAGGACGCCAAGCAGATGGCCGAAGAGGTCGACACCAAGGAGACCGAGGAGCTCCGCACCGCCCTGGGCGCCGCCGCCGGGACGGGCGGGCGGATGCCGCGCGGTACGGCGGGCGTCATGAAGGAACTGGAGGACAAGCAGAAGCGGCGCCGGACCAGGACCCAGCGCGACAGCCTCGACCTGGCCCTCACCGACCTGACCGGTTTCTACCGCGACGTCCTGGCCCTCCAGCTCGGCTCGGCCCTCGCCATCGCCAACGAGGACATACGGCAGGACCTGGAGCGCATCGCGAAGGCCTCCGGGCCGGAGCGGACCCTGCGCCGGATCGAGGCGATCATCGCCTGCCGCGACGCCCTCGACCGCAACGTCGCGCCGCTCCTCGCGGTGGAGGCGATGACGATGTCGCTGCGCGCGGGCTGACTACGCGGAGCGGGGTCCGCCAGCGGCCCGCAGGCTCACCCGTAAGGGCGAACCGGCCGCCGGGCCCGCACCCGCCCCGGAGCGGGCCCGGTCCGGGCGGTGCCCGGCGGGCGCCACGGAAGGCCCGGATCCGGCCCGGGTCCGTACCGGGTCCGTCCGGAGCAGAGGGTCCGCCCGGGCCCGCCGGCAGGACGTAGGCTCCGAGGATGGACACCAGTCGCGCGCTGCGTACCACCGGAACCGTGATCGCAGCGGCCGGGCTGCTGCTCTCCGGGTGCACCTCGGGCGGGTCGGAGGCGCTCCGGACCGCCGCGTCCGCGAGAGGGGAGGCCGGGGGCACGGCCTCGGTGCCGCCGTCTCCCGACGCCGGTGCGATGCGCCCGTACTACGCGCAGAAGCTGACCTGGCGCGACTGCGGTGTCCCCGGGTTCCAGTGCTCCACGATGAAGGCCCCGCTGGACTACGCGAACCCGGGCGTCGGCGGGGACGTGGACATCGCGGTGGCCCGCCGGGTGGCGACGGGCCCCGGCAAACGGCTCGGCTCGCTCGTGGTCAACCCGGGAGGCCCCGGCGGCTCCGGCATCGGCTACCTCCAGGCGTACGCGGGCATCGGGTATCCCGCCCCGGTGCGCGCCCGGTACGACATGGTCTCCTTCGACCCGCGCGGCGTGCAGCGCAGCAGTCCCGTCGAGTGCCTGACCGGCCCGGAGATGGACAAGTACACCCAGGTGGACCAGACGCCGGACGACGCGGCCGAGCGGGCCCGCCTGGTGGCCGCCTTCAAGGAGTTCGCGGCGGGCTGCGAGGCCCGCTCGAAGCGGGTCCTGCCGCACGTCTCCACCGTGGATGCCGCCCGCGACATGGACCTGCTGCGCGCCGTGCTCGGCGACCAGAAGCTGAACTACGTCGGGGCCTCCTACGGCACCCTGCTGGGGGCGACGTACGCGAACCTCTTCCCGGACCGGGTCGGCCGGCTGGTCCTGGACGGTGCGATGGACCCCGAGCGCGAGGCGCTCGACCTCAACCGGGACCAGACCGAGGGCTTCGAGACGGCCTTCACCTCCTTCGCCAAGGACTGCGCGAAGCAGCCCGACTGCCCGCTGGGCAAGGGCAGCCCCGAGGAGGTGGCCGCCCGTCTGAAGGACTTCTTCCGCAAGCTCGACGCGCAGCCCGTGCCCAGCGGCGACGACAAGCGCCCGCTCGGCGAGGCGCTCGCGACGACCGGGGTGATCGCGGCGCTCTACGACGAGAACGCCTGGCCCCAGCTGCGCGAGGCGCTGACCTCGGCCATGAACGGCGACGGGGCGGGCCTGCTGGGCCTGGCCGACAGCTACTACGAGCGCGGGGCGGACGGGAAGTACGCCAACCTGATGTTCGCGAACGCCGCCGTCAACTGCCTCGACCAGCCTGCCGCCTTCAACGGCCCGGACGCGGTCGACGCGGCCCTCCCCTCCTTCCAGAAGGCCTCCCCGGTCTTCGGCGCGGGCCTGGCCTGGGCGGCGTTGAACTGCGGGTACTGGCCGGTGAAGCCCACGGGCAAGGCGGGTCCGCTGACCGCGAAGGGCGCCGCGCCGATCGTGGTGGTCGGCACCACCCGCGACCCGGCGACCCCCTACAAGTGGGCGCAGTCCCTGGCCGGCCAGCTCGAGTCGGGCACCCTCCTCACCTACGACGGCGACGGCCACACGGCCTACGGCCGCGGCAGCGACTGCATCGACACCGCGATCAACCGCTACCTGCTGGAGGGCAAGCCCCCGGCGGACGGCAAGAAGTGCTGACCCGCCGGCCGGCCGCGCAATCCGTTGCCCGCTCCCGGCCGGACGCGATGAAGATAGGCCCATGAGCAGAATGGCGCAGGTCCTGGTGCTGGCACGGTACGAGGACGACGACTGCTTCGGCCTGTGGATGTTCCGGGACGGGGCACTGGTGGAGGTGGACATCCCGGGTACGCAGAGGTTCCACCCGCCGGCCCCTCCGACCCAGGAGTACGCGCCGAGCCCCGGCTCGCTGTGGCGCACGGACGCCGGGCACACGTGGCTGCCGGAGCAGACTGCGGAGCACCTGAGGGACCCGCGCCCGGCCTGGTAGCACCGGGCCCGTCCGGCCGGGTCCGTGACCTGCGCCTCACCCTCGAAGAACGTGGTTCAGTGCACCCGCCGCGACCCTGTAGACTTGGCGCCGCTGCTGATGAGAGCACCTCTTCGAGGGAATACTTGTCTGACCAGCGGTGCCGCCTTAGCTCAGTTGGCCAGAGCAACGCACTCGTAATGCGTAGGTCTCGGGTTCGAATCCCGAAGGCGGCTCGGATCAGCCCCAGGACTCACTCGCCGTGACCTGGGGCTTTTTCATGCCCTTTACCTGGGTGGTCAGTGCTCGATCCCGGAGGGCTTCGGCGTGATCCGGGGGGTTGCGGGCTCGCTCACTCCGTGGCCGGTGAGGACGCTGCGGGGCGCGCGGATGACGCCGTGGCCCAGGTTCACACCGGGTATGAAGGCACTCATGTGCTCCTTCCGCTTCGTCTCGGCGGTGGTCGGGTTCAGTTCCTTGTAGGAGTTGGCCGTCGACAGCCGGTCGACGATCGACGCATGGGCCTCCTTCTGGTCCTCGGGGACGTCGATGGCGTGCAGCTTCATGGCGAATTCCTCGGGGGACCTCCCGGGGTCGTCGTCCCCCATCCGCAGTTGGCAGCGGATGGGGGGATGGGCCATGAATGCGTTGATGTCGGGCGGAAGGTGCGCGTGCTGAGGCAACGGCGTCGCGAACTTGATGCCCTCCTTGCCGACGTCGGCGTTCTTAAGGAGCGCCGGCATCTCGGTCTTGCCGAGGACTGAGCCCGCGGTGATGTCGGCGGCGAACCCGATCACGAGTCCTTCGGTTGCGGTGGCGTATCGGTCCGAGAGGGTGTCCCAGGCGGCACCGTGCGTGGCGTCCAGCTTCTCCGGATCGAAGTCGAAGTGCTGGGCGAGCGCATCCACCACGAATTCGTTGCTGAGGAAGTAGCCGTTGAGTCGGTGCCCGGCGGGGGTGTCCTCCAGCACCTGCAGGCCGCGCGACTGGCCACATGCCTTGGCCAGAAAGCGGTTGGGCACGGGTGTGTCCACGCCCTCGAGCTGGGACTCGTAGGACCAGAAGGCGCGATGGGGGCCGCGGTCCTCGTTGGTGACCGACTCCTGGGCCGAAAGGCTCTCGATGAAGTCCAGAAGACCCGGCTTGGGCCCTTCCGCCTCCGGATCGAGTGTCGACAGGTAGTCGCCGTACAGCCTGCGGGCTATCGCGGCCCCGGCCTGCTGGTCACGTGGTTCCGCCGCGGCATGTTCCTGCTGGAGGGCAAAGGCCCGGGCTATTTCTGCCGGGGTCGGGGGAGCGTCGGGCCTCACGGGTTCCTCCGTGAGCCTTCAGGGGCGTTCACGGTCAGCCGGATCCGCGAACCACCGGGCGTGTCGGCGGTCCACGCCGTGAAGGACACCGACTGCACCAGCACGATGAAGGCCTGGCCCGGGTGGTCGCCGACCGGCTGCCAGTACGCCATGCGGTAGGGCGTGCGGGTTTCGAGGCGGTATGCGCGGTTCTCCCAGAACCCCGGTTCCGGCGGTTCCGGGAAGTCCGGTGCGTCCCAGGCGCCGTTCCAGACCGCAGGCCCCAGCACGCTTTCGGCTGCCTTGAGGAACTCGGGCCACTCGTCGGCCGAGCGGACCAGGAGGCCGGGGTTCTCGGACGCGTCGTCCGCGTTGAGGTGCCACGCCCAGTGGGTCAGGCGGCGTACGGGATGCCAGTTGCCGCCTGCTTCGAAGGTCCACCTGCCGCCGGCCCTGCTGTGCACCACCAGGTTGCGGTCGGCCGTCTGCGGCTCCCAGCCGTAGCGCTCGCACCACGTGCGGCATTCCGGAGAGCCGCCCTGCGGCGGACCCGCCCAAACGGATGCCCAGTCCACCCCCCGCAGGTACTCCAGTTCGGCGGCCAGGTCCCGGGCTGTGCGGCCCGATGTCTCCGTCAGCATCGTCTCAAGCTCCTCGCCCGGTGTACGTGCGGGCATCATGACATGCCGTCAGTACAGGGCGATCCCCGGTCTCAGCAGGCAGACGACCACCGCGCACCTGAGGTCCCGGGTTCGAATCCTGAAGGCGGGTCACCTGGAAACCCCAGGTCGGATTCTTCCGGCCCGGGGTTTCCTCGTTCTGGGTTCGGGGTGGGGCGTCGGGCGGTGTGCGGCGTCGGTATCCGCCGCACACCGCCCGACGCGGATCAGTGCCCGGCGGTGCCGAGGAGGGCCTTGGCGGCCTGCTGGACGCCGGGGGCGCGCAGGAAGGTGTAGTGGTCGCCGGGTACGCGGACGGTGCGGGTGTCCGTGCCGAGGAGGGCGGTCCACTGGGCCGACAGGTCCGGGGACTGCTCGGCCGAGACGACCACGACGGGGGCCGCGACGGGCTCCGGGCGGTGCCCGCCGATCAGCGTGATGTGCGCCTTGAACACCTGGAACCTGCGGTTGATGTCCTCCTGGACCTCCTCGGCGTCACCCGAGCCGCCGGTCAGCTTCTCGCCGAACCAGCGCAGCTGTTCGGCCACCGGGGTGGTCACCGGGTCGGGCAGTTCGCCCGCGTCGGGGCCGAGGGCCCGGGCGCCGTCCAGGACGAACTGGGCGGCGAAGGCCTGCTCGCTCACACCGGAGACGTCGTCCGCGGAGAAGGGCGTGTCCAGCAGGCCGACCAGGGCGACCTGCGCACCCGACGCCTCCAGGCGGCGGGCGACCTGGAGGGCGAGCAGGCCGCCCATCGACCAGCCGGCCAGGCGGTACGGGCCCGACGGCTGGGCCTCGCGGACGGCCGCGGTGTACGCGTCGGCCATCTCCTCCAGGTCCTGCCGCGGCTCGCTGCCGGCCTTCAGGCCCGCGGCCTGCACGCCGAGCACCCGGTAGCGGTCCTGGAGTTCCTGCATCAGGCCGAAGTACGGGTAGACGGTGCCGCCGACGGCGTGGATGAGGAACAGCGGGTCGCCGTCGGTCCTCTCCGACAGCGGCACGATGGTGTCCGAGCCCGAGGGCGCGGCGGCGAGGGCCGGTGCGGCGGCTTCGGCGGTCTCGTCGAGGCCCTCCAGGTCGTCCAGCGGGGCGTCCTCCAGGCCGTGCTTGGCGACCAGGGTCGCGGCGAGCCTGGCGGGCGTGGGGGCGAGGAAGATCGCGGTCACGTCCGTGTCGACCCCGAGGTCCTTGCGCAGGCGGGTGATGACCTGCATCGCCTGCAGGGAGTTGCCGCCCATCTCGAAGAAGTTGTCCTCGATGCCCACCCGCTGCAGCTTGAGGATGTCGGAGACGATGTCGGCGAGGACCGTCTCCAGGATGGTGCGCGGGGCGACGTAGTCACCCGCGTCCCCGGCGCCGTCCGGCTCGGGCAGGGCGGTGCGGTCGACCTTGCCGTTCGCGTTGAGCGGGAAGGTGTCGAGGATGATCAGGTGGGCGGGGACCATGAACGCGGGCAGCGCCTCGCCCAGGTGGGCGCGGAGGTCGGCGGTGGTGACGGCCGGCGCGTCGGGGTTGGTCCGCGCGTAGCCGATGAGGTTCTTCTGGCCGGCCTGGTCCTCGCCGACGATGATGATGGCCTGGGCGACGGAGGGGTGGGCGGCGAGTACGGCCTCGATCTCGCCGAGCTCCACCCGCAGGCCGCGGATCTTGACCTGGTGGTCGAGGCGGCCGAGGTACTGGAGGTTGCCGTCCGGCAGGCGGCGGGCCAGGTCGCCCGTCTTGTACATGCGGGCGTCCGCAACCTCGCTGAACGGGTCCGTGACGAAGCGCTCGGCGGTCAGCTCCGGCCGTCCCAGGTAGCCGCGGGTGACGCTGGCCCCGCCGATGTGGAGTTCGCCCGCGACGCCGACCGGTACCGGGTTGAGGTGCTTGTCCAGCACGTAGGCCGTGTAGTTCGTCAGGGGCAGGCCGATCGGCGGCGGGTCGATGCCGTCGTCCTGGCACCGGGCCATGGTCGAGCCGACCGTGGTCTCGGTCGGGCCGTAGCCGTTGATGAAGCGCATGCCGGGGCGCGCCCAGTTGCGGACCAGCTCCGAGGAGAAGGCCTCGCCGCCGGCGATGACCACGCGCAGGCTGGGGAACTGCTCCTCGGCCAGCAGGTTCAGCACGGCCGGCGGCAGGCACATGAAGGTGATGCCCTCACCGCGGATCAGGTCGGCCAGCCGCGGCGGGGAGAGCAGGGTCTGCGTGCTGCCGAGGATCAGGGTGGAGCCGGACAGCAGCGCGCCGAAGATGTCCAGGACGGACACGTCGAAGTTGAGCGAGGCGAACTGCAGGATCCGGTCGCCCGGGCCGAGCGGCCAGAACTCGATCTCGGCGTAGCAGAAGTTGACGGCGTTGCGGTGCTCGACGACCACGCCCTTGGGCCGGCCGGTGGAGCCCGAGGTGTAGATGACGTAGGCGACGTCCGACGGGCTCGCGAGGGCCTCGACGGGGCTGTCGTCCAGCGCGGCGAGTTCGTTCCAGGACCGGTCCAGGTCCAGGACGGTGACATCCTCGGTCGGCACCGCGGACGCGCTGGCCTCGTCCGTGAGGACGACGCTCATCTTCGCGTCCTCGACCATGAAGGCGAGGCGGTCGGCCGGGTACTCCGGGTCCAGCGGCACGTAGCCGCCGCCGGCCTTCAGGATGCCCATCAGGCCGACGATGCGGCGCACCGTGCGCTGCATGCTGACGCCGACGAGCGACTCCGGGCCGACGCCGAGCTCGCGCAGCCGCCGGGCGACCTGGTTGGCATGGGCGTCGAGCTGGGCGTAGGTCAGGCCCTCGCCGTCGAGTTCGACGGCCATGACGTCGGGGTGCGCCGCGACCTTGGCCTCGAAGGCCTGGTGCAGGTTCCAGTCGGGGAAGTCGGCCTTGTCGCTGTTCCAGGTGACGAGTTCCTGGTGGAGTTCCGCCTCGGTCATGATCGGCAGCTGCGAGATGCGGGCTTCGGGGTCGTTCACGACGCCGTCGAGCAGCGTCTCGAAGTGGCCCAGCAGGCGCTGCGCGGTGGCCGCGTCGTACAGGGCGGTGGCGTAGCTGAGGTGTAGCCCCAGCCGGCCGCTGCTCTCGACGGCGGAGACGAGCAGGTCGAACTTGGCCGCCTCGGCGGGGAGTTCCTCGGAGGCCCAGGTCATGCCGCCCGGGCGGAGGTCGCGCTTCTGGTCGTCGGAGAGCATGAAGCCGACCTGGAAGACGGGGGAGCGCGAGGGGTCGCGGGGGGCCTTGGCCGCCTCCACGATCTTCGCGAAGGGCAGGTCCTGGTGTCCGAAGGCGCCCAGGCTGGCGGCCTTGGTGCGCTCCAGCACCTCGCGGAACGTCGGGTCGCCGGACAGGTCGACGCGGACCGGCAGGGTGTTGATCAGGTAGCCGATCACCGGCTGCAGTTCGGGGCGGCTGCGGTTGGCGCTGACGGTGCCGACCACGATGTCGTCCTGGCCGCTGTAGCGGTGGAGCAGGACGTGGTAGGCGGCCATCAGGGTCATGAACAGGGTCGCGCCCTCGTCCCGGCCCAGGGTGGTGAGCCGAGTCAGGATCTTGTCGCCGAGGTCCCTGGACTCCGTAGTGCCCTGGTAGGTCTGGACGAGGGGGCGGGGCCGGTCGGTCGGCAGCTGGAGGACGGGTGCGCCCTGGAGGTTCTCGCTCCAGTAGTCGGTCAGCTCCTTCAGCGTGTCGCCCTGCAGCCGGTCGCGCTCCCAGACGGCGAAGTCGGCGAACTGGACGGCCAGCTCGGGCAGCTGTGCGGCCGTACCGGCGACGGCGCCGGCGTACGACTCGGACAGCTCCGCCAGCAGCACGGGGAACGAGGAGCCGTCGAAGACGGTGTGGTGGACGGTTATCAGCAGGACGTGGTCCTCATCGGCCAGCTGCTGCAGGTGCGCGCGGAACAGGGGGCCGCGCTCCAGCTCGAACGGGCGGGCCGTCTCCTCCTGGGCCGCCGCCCGCCAGTGCTGCTCGATGTCGTCGGCGGCGACGGAGCGCTGGTCCAGGAAGGCCAGCTCGACCGGGGCGGCCGGGTCGACCACCTGGACGGGCGCGCCGTCCACGGTGACGAGGCGGGTGCGCAGGGCTTCGTGGCGGGCGACGAGGGAGTCCAGTGCGGAGCCGAGGGCCGGGCGGTCGAGGGCGCCGGTCATGCGGACGGCGCCGGCGATGGTGTAGGTGGATTCCCCGGGAGCCAGCTGGTCGATGAACCAGAGCTGCTCCTGGCCGTACGAGAGCGGCAGGTCCCGCAGCGCGGGCGAGCGGCGGGGGATCGACGAGATCGGGGGGGCCGTGCGACGCAGCCTGGCGGTCAGCGCGGCCCGCTGGGAATCGGTCAACATGACTGGTTGGTCCTTCTTTCGAGCAGTGGATGAGGCGGCGTCGGATGCACGGTCACGACTTGGCCGCGCGTGACTTAGGCAACGGTTTCGGGCTGGTCCGCTTCGACGGGACCCTGTGGCATCTCGCGCAGCCGGTACACGGGCGAGAAGACGATCCACACGGCCGGCAGCGCGATGCCCGCGACGCCGACGGCGAGGGCGGCGCGCAGCCCGAACAGGGAGGCGAGCGAGCCGGCCAGCAGGGCGCCGAGCGGGATCGTGCCGTACAGGATGAGGCGGTAGCTGGCGTTCATCCGCCCCAGCAGGCGGGCCGGTGTCACGGTCTGGCGCAGGGTCAGCGAGTTGACGTTGAAGACGGCCAGGTGGAAGCCGTGCACGGCGAGCGTCGTGCCCAGGATCGTCAGGGAGACGGGGCCGGTGTCGCCGGGCACGAGCAGCACCAGGGGGGACAGGCAGGCCAGCAGGGTGACCAGGCGCAGCGCCGGGCCGAAGCCCATGCGCTTGCTGATCCGCCCGGAGAACGTCGCGCCCAGCAGCGCGCCGACCGAGCCGGCGCCGACGACGAGTCCGAGCTGGAACGGGGTCATTCCCAGCGTCCTCACGGCGTAGACCAGGAAGACCGTCGTCATGACGTTCTCGAACAGGTTGAACACGGCCGACTGCGTCGCCAGGTGGCGCAGGATCCGGCTGCCGACGACGGTGCGAAGGCCCTCGACGATGTCGGCACGGACCGACTTCGGCTCGGCGGGCCGCTCCGGTTCGGCCTCCGGGCGGCGGATCCACCACAGGGCCACGGCCGAGGCCAGGTAGGTGGTGGCGCCCACGGTCAGCGCGACGGGCGCGGTCAGCGCGCCGACCAGGAAGCCGGCCAGCCCGGGGCCGGCGATGCCGGCCACCGAGTAGCTGGCCGTCATCTTGCTGTTCGCGTCCGCCAGGTCGTCCTTGTCGACGAGCCCTGGGATGTAGGAGAGGATCCCCACATCGAAGAGGACCGTCGCCACGCCGGCCATGAACCCGACGACGTAGAGCCACGGGAGCGAGAGCACGCCGAGCAGGTGGGCGAGCGGCAGGGCACCGATCAGCAGCACCCGGACCGCGTCCGAGGCGATCAGGGTCGGCTTTCTGCGCCGCCGGTCGAACCAGACTCCGGCCAGCAGGGTCACCAGTACGTACGGTGCGAACCTGGCGACGTTGAGCAGGCCGATCTGGAACGCGCTGGCGTTCAGGGTGATGACCGCCGCCAGCGGCAGCGCGATGTCGGTCACCTGCGAGCCGACGAGGGAGACCGTCTGCCCGCTCCAGAGTTTGACGAAGTCCCGGTTGGCGAGGACGCCGCGCCGTCCCGCGGTGTCCTCGCGCTCCTGCGTGGTGGTCATGCTCTCGCCCCTCTCAGTTGGCCAGTCCCGCGCCGACGGGCTGCGGGGCGGCAGCGTCGGTGTGCAGGTTGAAGGCGCGGTGCAGGACCCGGGCGGCCTCGTCGACCGCACCGGAGGCGACGTGGCAGGAGACCCGGCTGGGCGTGCTGGTGACCAGCACCGGTCTGATGCCCGTGCGCTCCAGGGACTCCAGGATCTGCAGCGTGACCTCGGACCGGTTGCCGCAGGCGTCCCCGGCCACGCTCACGCTGCCGAGCTCCTCGTCGTGGACCCTGACGGTGGCGCCGATGTCGCCGAGGGCGGCGATGACCGCCTGCGGTTCGGCGCCGGGCGAGGTGAACCGGAGCTCGCCCGGGCTGCCGATGATGGATCCGACCGGCAGGCCGTGTCCGGCGAGCGCCGCCGAGACCTGTGCCGGAGTCAGGCTGTCCACCTGGTAGAGCGGGTCGTGCCGACGGTGGGCGACGCCGATGATCCTGGCCGTCTCGAACATGTCGTTCTCCTCCCTGGCTTCTGTGATCCATGTCCCCGGCTCGCCGGTGAACGAGGACCGGACGTGGATGGCGACGCCGTGCGCCGCCGCGAGCTCCACCGCGCGCGGCTGCATCACCTGGGCACCCGCCTCGGCCAGTTGGAGCATGTCCTCGTGGCCGAGCCGTTCCAGGCGCCTCGCGTCGGGGACCACCCGGGGATCGGCGGTGAAGACCCCCGGGACGTCGGTCCAGATGTCGCACTCGGACAGTCCGAGCGCCGCCGCCACCGCGATCGCCGAGGCGTCCGAGCCGCCGCGGCCCAGCGTCGTCACGTCACCGTCGTCGGTGACGCCCTGGTAGCCGGTGACCAGGACGATCAGTCCCTGCTCCAGGGCCGCCACGATCCGGGCCGGGTCGATCGACTGCATACGGGCGTTGCCGTGCGCGGTGTCGGTCCGCACTCCGGCCTGGCGGCCGTTGAGCGAGACGGCGCGCTCGCCGAGCTCGTGCACGGCGATCGCGGCGAGCGCGCACGACATGGATTCGCCGACGGCGAGGAGCGCGTCGAGCTCCCGGGCGTCGGGCTGTGCCGTGAGGATGTTCGCCATTTCCAGCAGGTCGTCGGTCGTGTCCGACATCGCGGACAGGACCGCGACGACGTCCGCCCCCGCCCGCCTGGCCTCGACCAGCCGCTGGGCGACCCGGCGCAGCCGGTCCATGTCGCCCACCGAGGAGCCGCCGAACTTCCATACGACCGGCCGCAGTGCGCGCCCGGCCGGGTGTGTTGTGGACACAGGTCCCCCCTGCCCTCTAGCGAGCGGCCGACTGGTCGCCGACCAGTCGGACCCAGCTCGCGAAGAACGCCAGGCTGTGGCTGCGCCACAGCCGCAGCGGCTGGTCGAGGTCCACGCCCACCGGTGCCCTGACCCCGGCCACCTGCTGGTCCACGTCCCTGCGGTACTCCTCCGCCAGGCGCGACCCGTAGTACTCGGGGTGCCCGGTGTGCATGAGGACGGAGTGGTCGTAGGACTCGGCGATCACGGTGCCCGCGCCCTCGGCCCGGGCCAGTGCGCGGACCGTGGTGCTGGCGTCCAGGGCCTTGTCGTCGAAGCCGGCGAAGCGGCTGTGCGTCGACCAGAAGCGGTCGTCGAGGGACGAGGCGACGGGGCCGTCCTGCGCCAGCAGCTCGGTCTCGTACATGCCGGAGATCTTGGCGCTGTAGATGTCCTTGGGCAGGCCGTAGATCAGGTTGCCCACGCCCATCGCACCCCAGCACAGGCCCAGCAGCGGAGAGCCCTGGGCGTGGACGTCCTGAACCATCTCGTTCAGCTCGTCCATGAACCGCACTTCCTCGAAGGGAAGGTGCTCCACCGCGGCACCGCTGACGATCAGGCCGTCCAGCGGTGCGTCCGCGGTGGCTTCCTTGTAGGTGCGGTAGGTCGCGGCGATGCGGGCCGGGTCGTCCAGGTTGTAGCGGCGGGAGGAGATGCGTATCCACTGCAGCTCGAACGGTCCCGACAGGGCCAGCTGCGGCAGCAGCCAGTTCTCGTACTGCTCCGCGTTCGGCATCAGGTTGACGATGCCGATCCGCGGCGGCCGGCCGGTTCCCCCGGAGACGAGCGTGCTCATCGGACCGCCTCCGCGGCGAGTTCCGCCTCCAGCGCGGCGAGCGCGTCGCGCAGGATCGCCACGGCGTCGTCGGCGATCTCATGGGTGATGTTCAGCGCCGGCAGCAGTCGTACGACGCTGTCGCCGCGGCCACCGAGCTCGACGATCAGTCCGCGGCTCAGCGCCTCCTGCTGGAACCGGGCCGCGACCTTGGTCGCGTCGACGGTCGCGGTGCCGGCCATCTCCATGCCGAGCATCAGGCCCAGGCCGCGCACGTCGGAGACGAGCGGGCTGTCGCCGAGCCGCTTCAGCTCGCCGAGCAGGTACTCGCCGATGACGCGGACGTGCGGGAGCAGCTCCTCGCGCTCGACGACGTCCAGGAAGGCGTTGGCGCTGGCGAAGGCGAGGTTGTTGCCGCGGAAGGTGCCGATGTGGCTGCCCGGCGACCAGGTGTCCAGGTGCTTGCGGTAGAGGATGGCAGCGACCGGAAGCCCCATGCCGGACAGGCCCTTGGAGGCCACGACGACGTCCGGGGTGATGTCGTACTGCTCGAAGGCGAACCAGGTGCCGGTGCGGCCGCAGCCGGTCTGGACCTCGTCGACGATCAGCGGGATGCCGAGCTCGCGGGCGGTGTCCGCGACCCGGTGGACGAACTCGCGGCGGGCCGGGATGGCCCCGCCCTCGCCCTGGACCAGCTCCATGATGATCGCGGCCGGCAGCTGCACCCCGCCGTGGGTGTCGGTCAGCGTGTTGACCAGGACCTCGGCGCAGTTGGTGTTGCAGTTCCCCGGGGAGAGGCTGATCGGGCAGCGGTGGCAGTAGGAGTACGGAGTGAAGTGGATGCCCGGCAGCAGGTTCTGCAGGCCGGTCTTCGGCGCGTGCTCCGAGGTCAGGGACATGGCCCCCTGGGTGGAGCCGTGGTAGGCGCCCTGGAAGACGACGACCTGCCCGCGGCCGGTCGCCTTCTTGCACAGCTTGATCGCGGCCTCGACGGCGTCGGAGCCGGTGGGGCCGCAGAAGTGCATCTTGACGTCGTCGCGCATGTGCTCGGGCAGCATCGCGATCTGACGGCGCTTGAACTCGTCGCGCACCGGCGTCGGGAAGTCGAGGCCGTGCGTCAGCTTCGGCAGCTGCTCCGTCACGGCGGCGACCAGCTCGGGGTGGTTGTGGCCCAGGGCGAGGACGCCGGCGCCCGACAGGAAGTCGATGTACCGGCGGCCGTCGAGGTCGGTGATGTACGAACCGGACGCCTCGGCGATCGCGACCGGGATCCGGCGCGGGTAGGTGCGGGCGTTGGACTCGGTGGCGGCCTGGCTGTCGAGGAGCACGCGGCCGTTGGGGCCGGGCCGGGCGAGGTCGACCGCCGGTTTCGGCGAGGTCGTATCAAGGGTCTGCATGATCGTCTCTCTCAGATCTCGGAGCCGGCCGCCTGGGCGGCGACGAGGTCGGCAGTTCCCTGCTCGGCGACCAGGCGCCGCTCAAGGCTTTCGACGATGGCCTGGGAGCGCAGCGCCAGCAGGCTGAAGGAGCCCGCGTCGCCGAGCCCGTGCGTGGACTCGCACAGCCCGTTGACGAAGATCGGCGGCACCTCGCGCTCGAAGGCCGGGTGCGGGACCACGCCGTAGTCGTAGCCGACGGACAGGGGCTGGTCGTCGGTCACGCCGAGCACGTCCGCCAGGTCCTTGAGCAGCGGCGGGAGCTGCTCGGTGCGGCCGGTGATCCCCAGGTCCAGGTAACCGGTGGCCAGGACCACGCGGTCGGCGTGGATCCGCTCGCGCTCGCCGGTGATGTGCTCGGTGACGTCCAGCGCCACGCCCTCGGCGGTGCGCTCCACGGACTCGATGCGGCGGTTGGTGGCCAGCCGGATCCGCTCGCGGCCGTCGAGCTCGTCCTCGTACATGCGCATGTAGAGGGCGCTGACCACGTCGGCGTCGGCGGCCGAGTAGTTGGTGGGCCGCAGCTGGTCGCGCAGCCGCTTCTTGCCCTCCTCGGTGGCGTGGAAGTAGTACTCGACGAACTCCGGGAAGTAGACCTCCTCGGAGAACGGGCTGGTGTCCTTGAGCCGGTAGCCGAAGCCGGTCATCACGTTGACGATGCGGGCGGCGGGGAAGCGCGCGATCAGGTCGAGCACCACCTCGACCGCGCTCTGGCTGGCGCCGACCACGGCGAGCGTGCCGTCGAAGTCCCGCTCCAGGTCGGCAATGTTGGGCAGGAACTGGGAGGTGTGGAAGAGGTGCGGGGCAGGTACGTCGCCGAAGACGGCGGGAACGTTCGGGGTACGGCCCGGGGCCACCACGACGGAGCGCCCGTGGTAGGTCGTGCCGTCGGCGACGGTGACCTCGACCAGGGGGCCGTCGGCGGAGGTGTCCATCTTTATGCCGGTGACCTCGCGGCCGTAGTCCACGTCGGCCTGGACGGTCTCGGCGACCCACTGGACGTAGCGCGCGTACTCCTTGCGCAGCGGATAGTGGGACGGCAGGTTCAGGTGTTTGAAGAGGCGGCCCTGCTCGTGCAGGAAGTTGGTGAAGGTGTAGCGGCTGCGCGGGTTGCGCGGCGTCACCAGGTCGCGCAGCGGATTGTTCTGGATGTCAGAGCCGTCCAGGAGCATGGCGCGCTGCCAGTAGGGGCCGGGCTCGCGCTCCAGGAACTTCACCCGGGCACCCGGCCACAGCTCCTCGAACGCAACGGCGACGGCGACGTTCGCGGGTCCGTACCCCACACAGAGGACGTCATATGCATCGTGCACGCTGAATCTCCAAAGTTGAGTTGCACAGGCATGCCGACGGCATGCCGGCTGATTCACGGACGGGAGACCGCCTGCACATCCGCGCAAGCGCCGTCGGAGTACGGCCCGGCCGCATGACGGCCGGCGAAGAACGCGCCGTCGCTGTGGGGCCCCGCTGCGTGCGGGACCGCCCACTGGGCGGCGTCCGGGCCGGTGAGGTCGCTTGCCGACGCGGGGCCGGCGATGCCCCCGGCCGGTTTTTCGGTGTCCGCATTTCTGGTCATTTGAACTGCAGCTTCCGTAGCCGTCCGAGATGTAATGAGCTTTTCACTCACCGCTACCGGTTGCCTTCCGCCAGGCTTCCGACCGTGCGGTATCGTCCAGAAGCGCAGGTCATCAGGTGGGGGTGGGAGTCCCGTGTCCGCATCGGCGGAACCGGGATCAAGAGGGGGCTGCGTGACATTCGAGTTCCGTGTTCTTGGGCCGATCACGGCATGGCGCGACGGACTCGCAGTCAGGCTCAACGGGCGCAAGACGAGATCGGTGCTGGCGGCGCTGCTGCTCCGCTCCGAACACGTCGTCCCGGTGGAACGACTCGTTGCGATCCTGTGGGGGGAATCGCCGCCGCCGACCGCTGTGGCCCAAGTCCAGAAGTGCGTGTCCCAGCTCCGCGGCGAGTTCGGGCCGGAGCTGATCATCCGGTCGGGCAACGGCTACCGCCTCCAGCTCGGCGACCACCGGTTCGACCTGCTGACGTTCGACCAGGCCGTCGCGGACGCGAGAGCCGCGCTCGGGCAGGACCGTCAACTCGACGCGGTGGAGGCGTACTGCGCCGGCCTCGCCCAGTGGCGGGGGGAGCCACTGGCCGACGGTACGGAGGAGCTGATCCGGACCGAGTCGCCGGCGCTGGAGGAGCGCCGGATAGGCGTCGTCATGGAGCGGATCGAGGCGGAGCTCGCCCTGGGCCGCCACGGCGAACTCGTCAGCGAGCTCAAGGCGCTCGTCGGGGAGCAGCCGCTGCGGGAACGGCTGCGCGGCCAGCTGATGCTGGCCCTCTACCGCTGCGGCCGGGTGGCCGACGCACTCGCGGTCTACCAGGCCGGGCGCACCCTGATCGCCGAGGAGCTCGGCCTGGAACCGGGGGGCGAGCTCCAACGGCTCCACGAGGCGATCCTGGTCGGCGGCCCCGGCCTCGATCTGCCCCGCAAGGCTCCCGCCGCCGACGAGAGACCCGAGCGGGTCTGGTCCCCCATCGCCCAGGTCGTACCGGCCCAGCTCCCGCCGTCGATAGCCGACTTCACCGGCCGGTCCGACCAGGTCGGCCGGATCCGCGAGACGCTGACGACGGGCGACAAGGAGTCCCTGGCGCTCGTCGCCGTCTCGGGCAAGGGCGGGGTCGGCAAATCCACCCTCGCGGTGCAGGCCGCGCGCCGCGTGGCCGAGCAGTTCCCCGACGGGCAGCTGTACATACGCCTGCGCACCGCGGACGCCCGGCCGTTGGCCCCTCTGGTGGCGCTCAAGCGCTTCCTGCGCGCGCTCGGCGTGGGGGAGGAGGGCATACCGGACGACCTGGAGGAGTGCAGCGAACTCTTCCGCAGCCGCACCGCCTCCTCCCGCATGCTCATCCTGCTCGACGACGCCGTCAGCGAGGCGCAGGTCAGACCGCTCCTCCCCGGCTCGCCCGGCTGCGTCGTACTGATCACCAGCCGGCCCCGGCTCACCGGACTGGAATCCGCCACCCACGTCGACCTCGACGTGTTCAACGCGGAGGAGTCCGGAGCCCTGATCGAACGGATCGCGGGCAAGCACCGCCTCGTCGGCGACGAGGCCACCACGGCGGAGGTCGCCCGGCTGTGCGGCTACCTGCCCCTGGCCGTGCGGATCGCGGCCGCGCGCCTCGCCCAGCACTCCCAGGGCGGCATCACCCGCTTCGCCCGCCGCCTCGCCGACGAGCGGCGGCGACTGGACGTGCTGGTCTCCGGCGACCTGGAGGTGCGGGCCACGCTCGCGACCGGCTACCAGGAGCTGGAGCCGCTGGAGCGCGAGGCGTTCTGCCTGCTGGGGCTCATCGACACACCGGACTTCGCGTCGTGGTTACTCGCCCCGTTGCTCCGCATCACCATCGACGAGGCCGAGGACCTGATCGAGGAACTCGTCAGTACCCAGCTCCTCGACGTCGTCGGATGCGACGCCGCCGGGCAGACCCGGTACCGCTACCACAACCTGGTCCGCCTCTACGCCAAGGAGCGCGCCCAGGCCGAGTACTCGCCCGCGCAGTGCCGGGAAGCGCTCTCCAGGGTGCTGGACGGGTGGCTCACCCTGTCCACCACGGCGGCGCAGCGCATCACCGGCGCGCGGTCCCGGCCGTGGCCGGCCGCCCAGCAGGGCGCGACGAACCGCTACGACGGCTTCGACCGCTCCGACGTCGACTACATCGTCGAGGACCCCTACCTCTGGTTCGAGGCCGAGCGCCCGGCACTGGCGTCCGCGGTCGCGATGGCCTGCTCGAACGGATTCGGCCGGATCGCCTGGGAACTGGCCGACAGCACGACCGACTTCCTGGAGCTGCGCCACCTCTACGACGACTGGGAGGCCGGCCACCGGCTGGCCCTGGAGGCGGCCGAAGCCGACGGCGACAGCATCGGTGTCGGCGTCATGTCCCTGCGGCTGGCCGGTCTGCGCTGCATCCGCAGGGACCCCGACGCCGGCCTGGCACTCGCCGACCGGGCGGGCGCCGTCTTCGAGGAGCTGGGCCTGGGCGCCCTGGAGAGCGAGTGCCGGGTGATCCGGGCCGGGGCGCTGCGGGCGCTGGGCCGGCTGGGACCGGCCCTCACCGAGGTGACGCGGGCCGCCGAGTCCGCGCTGGCCTCCTCCAGCGGGCTCGCGCAGGCGCTGGCCGCCCGCGAACTGGGCACGATCCGCTACGAACAGAGGCGCTGGGAGCTGTCGTCGGCCGCCTTCCAGGAGGCGGTCCGGCTCAGCCGGCTGGCCGGCAACCGGCGCGAGGAAGCCCTCGCGCTGCGGCACTGGGCCGTCGTACTGCGCCACCGCGGGGAGCTGCAGGAGGCGAGGGAGAAGGCGGAGACGGCCCTCGCCGCGTTCCACGAGCTGGGGGACCGCCCGTACGAGGCGTTCAGCGGCCTCACCCTGGGCCTCAGCCTGCTGGAGCTGCGCGACCCGTCCGCCCGGCGGTTCATCGAGGAGGGGCACGCCGTCCTGCGGGACATGAACCTGGAGTTCGGCATGGGCGAGCTCTTCTACGTGCTCGCCTCCCTGGAACTCGCCGACGGCCACATCGACCGGGCCGTCGACCGGCTGGCCCAGTCCATCCGGTGGCTGGGCGCGGAGCCCGTCCACCATGTGCTGCTCTCCGCCGTCGAGCTGCTCTGCCAGGCACTGGACGTCGGGGACCAGGCGGCGGGCCGGGTCCTGCGCATGGAACTCGCCGAGCTGTCCGCCTGCGTCGGCACCCCCGCACCCGCCCACCGCCTCGAGTCGATCCTCGCCCAGGTTGCACGCAGAGTGACCGGAAGGAATCCGGTAGTGACCCTGCCTAGAGTTCCGGTTCTGCAACCGATCCACTGACCACGGAAACGGACGGCGATCCATCGTGAAGAAGACCACCATCCACGTCGACCCACGCGAGATGGCGGAGAGCAAGAGATCAGGCACGGACGTCATCGGCGTGCGCAGGACTCTTGCGGCGGAAGGACTCTGAGACAGACCGGAGGGCTGTTCGGCACATGCGTGTGACTCTGGTGAACATGCCGTGGGCTTCATTGGACACGCCGTCCCTCGCGCTGGGGATCCTGCATTCCATCGGCCGCTCCCACCGGGCGGACGTGGAGACGGTGAACGCCAACCTGGACTTCTACGACTGGGCGGCGGAAGCGATCGGACTGCGGGTCGAGGACTACGAGTTCTTCGCCAGCCACGCGTACTTCGACGGCTACGGGGACTGGGTGTTCTCCAGCGCCCTCCACGGCGTACCGGCGTGGCGGGTCCGCGAGTTCGAGGACCAGATGGCGTCGGGCCTCGGCCCGCACCTGCGGGCCGTGTGCCTGGCCCTGCACGAGGCGTCCGCGCGGTTCGTCGAGGAACTGGCCGCGCGGATCGCCGAAACCCGTCCGGACCTGGTGGGCTTCACC
Source organism: Streptomyces sp. A0592 (assembly GCF_004795115.1). Taxonomy (NCBI): domain Bacteria; kingdom Bacillati; phylum Actinomycetota; class Actinomycetes; order Kitasatosporales; family Streptomycetaceae; genus Streptomyces; species Streptomyces sp. A0592. Next base: position 11,458 of record NZ_SSBM01000010.1, on the reverse strand, counting down.
ACCACGTTCCAGCAGAACACCGCCGCCCTGGCCACGGCCGCGGCGGTCAAGAGGCTGTCGCCGGGCACCGCCACGGTGCTCGGCGGCGCCAACTGCGACGGACCGCAGGGGGAGGCGCTGCACCGCAACTTCCCCGCCGTCGACTACGTGGTGCGCGGCGAGGCCGAGCGGGCGTTCCCCATGCTGCTCGACGTGGTCCGCGGCGAGGTGGAGCCGGCGACGATCCCGGGGCTGTGCTGGCGCGGCGAGGACGGCGCGCACCGGGCGAACGCCATGGCCCGCTTCCCGCTCCCGCCCGGCGAGTTGAGGCAGCCGGACTACCGGCCCTACTTCGCCCGGGTGCAGGAGTCGGCGGCCCGTTCCCGGATCGAGCCGAAGCTGGTGCTGGAGGGCTCCCGCGGGTGTTGGTGGGGCGAGAAGCACCACTGCACGTTCTGCGGACTGAACGGCTCGTCGATGGCCTTCCGCAGCAAGGCCCCCGAGACGTTCGTGAGCGAGATCGTCGAACAGGCCCGCCTGCACCAGGTGCTCGACGTCCTCGTCGTGGACAACATCCTCGACATGGGATACCTGCGGAGCGTGATGCCCGCTCTGATCGAGGCGGGCCACGACCTCCGCTTCCACTACGAGATCAAGTCCAACCTCCGCTACCGCCATCTGCAGACGCTCGCCGACGCCGGCCTCGTACAGGTGCAGCCCGGTATCGAGAGCCTCAGCAGCAGGGTCCTGCGCCTGATGGACAAGGGCGTCACCGGCTGCCAGAACGTGCGCCACCTGCGGGACGCCCAGTCCGCCGGCCTCTGGGCCACGTGGAACTACCTCTACGGCTTCCCCGGCGAGAAGGACAGCGACTACACCCAGGTGATCCGGCAGTTCCCCGCCCTCACCCACCTCACCCCGCCGGACGGCGTCACCCGCATCGAGATCGAGCGGTTCAGCCCCTACTTCGACCGGCCCGAACTGGGCTTCTCCCCGCTGCGACCGGCTTCCCACTACTCCGTCGTCTACGACCTGCCGGAGGAGGAGCTGTACGACCTGGCCTACCTCTTCGACGCCCCGCACGCCGGCATCGACGAAACCGTCGCGAAAGGGCTCGCCGCCGCCGTCGAACGGTGGCGCGACCAGCACCTGCACAGCAGCCTCACCCGCTACGACATCGGATCGAGAATCGTGCTGACGAACCGGCGGGAAGACTTCGACTGGACGACCAGGAGCATCACGGACCCGGTGGAGGTGGCCGCGTTCCGGCTCCTGGAGGACCCGCGGAGCGTCCAGTCGCTGACCCACCGGCTCAGCGCCAGGTTCACCGCCAGCGTCTCCCCGGCCCGCGTCGCCGAACTGCTCGCGGAGTGGGGCGAGGCCGGGCTCCTCTACGAGGACGCCGACCGGTACGTCCATGTCGTGCCCCTGGGCACCAACGCGGAGCTGACCCGCCTCGGCGGCTGCGCCCCGGACCTGACCCGGGACTTCGCACGGGCCGTCGGCCCCGGCCCCGAGGACGCCCGGTGATCACTGCCCGCAAGCCGGTGATCGACCTCTGGCGGGACTACCGCGAGCACGCGCGGACGGTTCCGGGAATGCACCTCGGCAGCGTCGCCGTCTCCGACGCCTCCCTGGACGCGGCGCACACCGCCCGTGAGCTGTACCGCACGGGCGTGCGCAGGGCCGAGTTCAGCGCCCTCGTGGACCTCTCCGCCGCGGCCGAGCCGATCTGCGCCGTACGGGTCCTGGACCTGCTCCGGGAGCTGACCGCCTGGGGCGTCGTCGTCGACTGGCGCGTGCGGCTGCCCGACGCGGGGGCGTGCCGGTCCGGACCGTCGGCGTTCACGCTCAGCCACCTCTACCCGCCGTCCCGGATCGAGGGACCGGCCGACGCGGCAGAACTGCGGTCGACCTGGGCCGAGGGCTTCTTCCTGGGCAAGTGCGTGGTCCGCAACGGACCCGGCTTCCTGGAGATCCGCGACCACCGGCCCGGCGTGCTGAACCGGATCGTGATCGACGACCCGGAGTACCTCGCCGCTGTGGAGGCGGTCCGGGCGGGCCCGACGGCCGACGGTGTCGACCCGTCCGTCCGGGGAGATCTCGCGGCGGAGTCCCTCCTGGTCGGCATCGGCGACCTCTGGTGGTGGGCCCCCCACCGCCCCCACCGCTGGCCGCAGCCGCCCTTCCGGGTCTGACGGTGCTGCACCGGCCCCAGCCGCGGTTCAGAACACGGGCAGGGCGGCGAGCGTCGTGCCGTCCATGAGGAACACGCGGTTCGCGTCGCCCGTGATCCAGTAGCGGACCGGGTTCTTGATGACACGGAACACCCACGGCGGCCGGTTCTCGGACGAAAGGTCGACGACGTTGATGCCTCCCTCCGTCCTGTTGACGGTGACCGACCACATGCCGTTGCCCTGCACGACGAGCGGGCTGGGCGGGTCGCATTCGAGGAGACCCCCGAAGTTCCAGTCCGTTCCCCGGCCGGTCCGCAGGTCCAGGCGGAGGGGGAGCGTCAGAACCGACGCGTACACGTGGTCGCCGTGGATGGTCGGAGGGCCCCAGAAGACCGGGGTGCCGTTCGGCGGCTTGGGGTTCTCGGCCGTCCAGAGCTCCTTGCCGTCGACGACGTCGACGACGGAGAGGTTCTTGCCGGTCACGCACAGGGTGCGGCCCGACACGGCCGCCTGGGCCCGGCCGTCGTCGGACTGCTTGCGGCGGTCCCACACCTTGCGGCCGTCGGCCGTGTCGAGGGCGATGACCGTTCCGTCCGCCGCCGTGACGACCAGCCGGCCCTGGGCCGCCAGGCCGCGGGAGGCGGCCTCCTTGCCGAGGTCCGCGTCGACGGAGACGGTCCAGCGGATCTTGGCGTCGGACCGGCCGATGCTGCGCACCCGGCCCTCCTTGGTGACCACGTAGACGGCCTCGTCGTCCGCGGCGAGGAGCCATGCGGCATCGGCGGGAGACGTCCACTTGGGCTTCCCGGTCGAGGCGACGAAGGTCACCAGGGTGCCGTCGCCGTCGGCGGCCGCCACCAGCCGGTCGGAGAGCGACAGGTAGCGCCGGGTGGCCGCGACCTCCCCGGCCGACCACCGCAGGGTGCCGTCGACGACGCTGCGCGCGGCGATGCCGCCCTTCGGTGCCCCGACGATGACGACGTCCCGTACGGGCAGGGGCGCGGGCGTGTTCTCCGCGGCGGCCGAGGAGACGCTCCAGAGCGGCTCGGGTGTCTCGCCGAGGACGTAGTCGCCCTTCTTCGCGTCCAGGACCTTGGCCGTCGGGGTCGCTGCCGCGGGCGGGATGTCGAAGGGACCGGAACGGGTCGCCACGCTCCACCACGCCGCGGTGCCGCCGCCGACCACCAGCACGGATCCGCCGACCGCGAGGCCCGTCAGCAGGCGACGACGCGACACGGAGCGCGGCGCGACCCCGCCCGGCACGGTCGTCAGCCGGTGGAGGCCGTGCTCCCGGGTCGTGATGTCCTGCGCGATCGCCCCCCGCCGCCAGGCGCGTTCGGCGCCGCGGGGCGGGGCGGACGACCGGGCGATCAGGTCCGGCAGGGGCCGCGCCGCCGGGTCCTTGGCGAGGAGCGGCCCGATCAGCGGGCGGAGTGCGGGCGGCACGCGGTCCAGGCGCGGCTCGCCGTGGACGACCTCGTACTGCACGGCCGCGACGTGCGAACCCTCGTACGCGTGCGCCCCGCTCGCCGCGTACACCAGGACGGCGCCCAGCGAGAAGACGTCGGCCGGCGGACCGACGCGCTGCCCCAGGACCTGCTCGGGCGCGCCGTACCCCGGGGTGACCGGGACCTGGCCCGTCGCGGTGAGGGTGAGGCCGTGTTCGGGGCGGGCGATGCCGAAGTCGATGACGCGGGGGCCGGTCGAGGTGAGCACGATGTTCGCGGGCTTCAGGTCCCGGTGGACGAGGCCGGCGGCGTGGATGTCGTGCAGCGCCCCGGCGAGCGCCGCCGCCAGGGCCCGTACGGTCGGTTCGTCGAGCGGACCGTGGGAGCGTACGGAGTCGGCGAGCGTGGGCCCGGTCAGGAACTCGGTGGCGATCCACGGACGACCGCCTTCCGTCTGCGCGTCCAGGACGCGGGCCACGGATCCGCTCTCGACGGCCCGGGCCATCTCGGCCTCGCGGACGAACCGCCGGGTGAGGTTCGGGTCGTGCGCCAGGTGGGGGTGCAGCACCTTCACCGCGGCGGCGCGCCCCTCACCGTCCTGACCGACGTAGACCTTGCCCATGCCGCCTTCGCCGAGCACGGCGAGGATGCGGTACGGGCCCAGCCGGATCGGGTCTCCGGATTCCAGGGGCTTCATCGTGGAGGCTTTCTGTGAGCTCAGGAGAGGGGGTACGCGGCGACGTACTCGTCGCCGAGGGCGATGAGCCGCCCTGCGGAGGGGTGGGCGAAGTAGCGCGCCCTGGCGGCTTTGAAGGGGCGGGTCACGGCGCCGGTGCGGATGTCCGCGGCCATCAGGCCGGACGAGGCCCTGCTGTACGCGTACACGTGCCCGATCCCGACCGCGGGCGGGGCGTCGAGGTCCTCGGACGGGACGGCCCGGCTCTTCTCCGCCCACCGCAGGGCGCCGGTCGTGGCGTCGAGGGCGACCATGCCGCGGTTCTCCTCGACCGCGTACACCACACCGTCCTTGACGGCCGGCGGGCTGAACCGCGCGGTCGGAGCCTGCCCTTGGAAACGCCAGGCCGCCTTGCCGTCGGCCAGGCCGAACGCGGTGAGTTCACCGGCCGCCGGGTACACGTGCCGTTCGTCCACGGCCACGCGGGCCCGGCTGAGCGCCGACTGCTTTCCGTCGAGCGGCTTGTCCCACAGCGCCCTGCCCGTCTGGGCGTCGTGCACGACGAGGCGCGGTTCCCCCTCCGCGGACTGCTGGACGAGGACCAGGTGATTGCCCACCGCGTGGGCCGACAGGAAGTGCAGGCGGCTTGACTTGTCGGGTCGGCCCGGCAGCGGCACCTCCCAGAGCTTGGCTCCGGAACGGGCGTCGACCTTCAGCAGGAACCACGTCTGGTCCTTGGCGAAGCCGTCGGGGGCGTGGGTGCCGCGGCCTCCCACCAGGTAGACGGCGTCGCCGGTCGCGCAGAGCAGCTGGGTTCCGAAGAGGATCGCCCTCAGGTCCTTGAGCACACCGAAGGGGGCGTTGATCTTCCCGGTGGCCATGTCGACCGTGGAGACGCGGAGCGGCTCGGCCTCGTCGAGGGTGTAGTCGGTGGCGTAGACCTTCGTGCCGTCGGTGGCGGTGCGACGCATGAAGTAGACGGCCGGATCCTCCCACTTGGCCGCTCCCGTCGCGGGATCGAGGCCCTTGACGCCGTACTCGCCGACGACGAGGAGCCCGTCCAGGGTGAGCGGGGCGGGCGGGATGAGCGGGTCGGCGTAGCTGACGGGCTCCTGCCAGAGCAGGTCCCACGCGGGTCCCCCGGACGTGGTGGCGGGCGCCTTCGGGTCGGGGTCCTCACGGCCCAGCCATGCCCAGGTGCCGGCTCCGGCCGCGGCCGCGCCGAGCACGGAACCCCCGCCGAGGGTGAGGAGCCGGCGGCGGGACAGGGCGGACGGGGACGGCGACTGCGGCCGATCCCCGCTCGGGAGGGTCTCGGCGAGGCCGTGTCCCGGCGGGGCCGGGAGGCGGTGGGGCGCGTCGGCCCAGGCGCCACCGACCCGGCGGGTGATCTCCATGAGCAGCGCTTCGGGGAGCCGGTCGGCGAAACCGTCCTCCCCGGTGCGCAGCCGGGCGGCGAGCTCCCCGGTGGTGGGCCGGTCGGCCGGGTCCTTGGCGAGGCAGTGCGCCAGGACCGGGAGCAGGGCCGACGGAACCCCGGTGAGGTCGGGGTCGGCGTAGCGGACGCGGTAGAGGAGGTCGGCGTGCGCTCCGGTGCCGAAGGGGCCGCGGCCGGTGGCCGCGTAGGTCAGGACGCCGGCGAGGGCGAAGACGTCACCGGCGGAGGTGTGTTCCAGGCCGGTCGCCTGCTCCGGGGACATGAAGGCGGGCGTGCCCGCGGCGGTACCGGTCCGGGTGAGGCGGTCGTCGCCGAGGGCGCGGGCGATCCCGAAGTCGATGACCTTGGGGCCCTCGGCCGTGATCATGATGTTGGAGGGCTTGAGGTCGCGGTGGACGACGTCCGAGGCGTGGAGCTGCGCCAGAGCCGCGCAGAGCGCGGTTCCGAGGGCGCGTACGGCAGGCTCGGGGAGGGGACCCGCCAGGGACACGGCCTCGTCGAGGGGCGGGCCGAGGACGTACTCGGTGGCCAGCCAGGGGGTGTCGGCGAGCGGGTCGGCGTCGAAGACCCGGGCGCCGTGGACGGGGCCCATGACGCGGGCGGCGTCCACTTCCAGGCGGAAGCGGGTGCGGACGGCGGGATCGGTGGCGATGTGGGCGTGCATCGTCTTCAGCGCCGCCGTACGGCCGGTGGCCGAGCGGGCGAGGTAGACGGTGCCCATGCCGCCGCTGCCCAGACGGGCGACGAGGCGGTGGCCGCCCAGGGTGTGCGGGTCGTCGTGTGTGAGGGGGAGGAGCATCAGTGGCGGGTCCGGGAAGCGGTGACGGGGAGTTCGGCCGCGAGGAGCTGTGCCGACTGGTGCGCGAGGGCGACGACGACGGACGCCGGGAGGGGGATCGGGCTCGGGGTGGCGGTGTCCAGGACGGTGGCCGCATGCGCCGCCGGCTCCGGGTGGGAGAAGAGCTGGTGGGCCTGCGGCCGTCGCGCGGGGTCGCGGGAGAGGCAGGCCGTGACGGGTTCGCGCAGGAAGGAGGGGAGCTCGTCGCGTTCGGGGACGGTGTGGCCGGTCGCGGCGTAGGCGAGTACCGCCCCCAGCGCGTACACGTCGCCCGGCGGGCGGGGCCGGCCGCCGGCCGCCTGCTCCGGGGCGAGGCTGCCGGAGTCGAGGCCCGGCAGGCCGCTGCGGTGCTCGCCGTCGGGAGCCGCGGCCCGTACCGCGCCGAAGCAGCTCAGGCGGGGGCCGTCGGCGGTGAGCAGCACGGCGGCGGGGGACAGACCCGCGTGCGTGACGCCCTGCGCGTGGGCGGTGGCCAGCGTCCGGGCGAGGGCCGCGCCCAGGGCCTGTACGACCGGGCCGGGCAGCGGCCCGCCGTGGGCCCGCAGGGCGGCGGGCAGGGGGAGGGCGGGGACGTACGGCGCCGTGCACCAGGGGAGTTCGGCCGGGCCGCCGCCGACCTCGCCGACCGGCAGGAGCCCGGGTATGGAGAGCCGGCGCGCCCCCTCGGCCTCGATCGCCCACCGGGTCGGGTCGGTGTCGGGTCGGGGCAGCCGGGCGAGGAAGGTGCGGTCGCCGTCGCCGCTCCGGACGATGAACCGCCGCTCGGCGGCGGTGTGTTCGGGCTCGTCATCGAGCCGGCCCAGGACGGCGTGGGGCCCGATCAGCGGAGCGTCGTCGTGGCGCAGCGCTTGCACCGGCTGTCTCCCCCCTGGTCTGTGTTGATCCACGGCCACCCTACTCAAGCGTCCGGCCCCGGCTGCGCGTCGCACTCGCCGCGCCAGGCGAAGTCGAGGAGGGCGGCGGGCAGGTAGCCGGACTCGACCTCGACCGGGAGTCCGTCGGCCTTGGCCAGGCAGGCGATCGCCAGCGGTCCGGTACTCCTTGTGCTGCCGCAGTGCGTCGGCCAGGGCCTCGTTGAAGCCGGCGGTGTCCTTGCGCAGGAAGCGGTAGAGCATCATGATCGGCGGATTCCGGAGCTTGCTCATCTCCTCCCCGTCGAGAACGCGGGCGTGCTCAGGTCCACGGCTCGCACCAGGTTGGCGCCCAGGTCGTCACGGCGGAGCCAGAAGCTCTGGAGGGCTCCACCCAGGCGTACGCGTACTCGTCCAGCCGACCGCCGAAGGCGCGCAGCAGGGACACCGGGATCCGCGCCAGCATGGTGATGCGGGCTGTGTCACGGCAGATGATCGCGAGGCGGAAGGCGTCGATCCAGCGCACAGGACACCGAACCCTCCAAGACGGGCACCACCGCCGCCATGTCGTCCTTCGGATGGTCCTGCCGGGGAACGATCACGGTCATGTGTGCCTTACGTGGGGAACTCGCCCACCCAGCCGCGGGTGAGCAGGTGGTGCGGGAGGTAGCCCGATTCGACGTCGACCGGCATGCCTCCGTCGGACGCGAGGCACGCGAGGGCCAGAGGGGCCAGCGCAAGGTGCCCGGCAGGGTCCTCGGCCCGGTCCTCGTCGGCGGTCCAGTACGCCTTGTGGAGCTCCAGGGCCTTTACCAAGGCCTCGTTGAAGCCGTCGGAGTCCCGAGTGATGAAGAGGTAGAAGAGGTGAATCGGCGGGGCGAGTACCGCCTGGAGCAGTCCGTGCGGCGTTTGCCCCGCGACGTCGGGCGCCGACATTTCGACGGCCCGGGTCAGCTTCTCGACGAGCCCGGGCCCCTGGAGCCAGTACGTCTGCAGGGCGTCGACCCAATGCCGGACGAACTCGTCGTATCCGCCGGAGTCGATTCGGTCGAGTGGGAACCGGCTCAGCTCGGTGAGCCGGTCCTGATCCCGGCACACCACGGCGAGCCAGAACGTGGTCAGCCATGTACCGAGTTCGGCGAAGTCTTCGTCGGCACCAGCGGCCGGGAGCGTACGCACCTGACGGTCGATCCGGCACTGCACGGTCCCATGCTCCGCGGCGGCGGTCGCGAAGACGGCGGAGCCCAACTGGAGCGTGTTGACCGCCGCCTCCCAGGTCTCCAGCTTCGCTGCCCGGGGATCGACCGTGCAGCGGGCCTCGAGATGCAGGAGCGCCTTGCCGAAGATCCGGCCGAGCGAGTGCGGGTACTGCTCCAGCCTGTCGATGGACTGCGTCAGGTTCTCGCCGAGAGATTCAGCCCACTTCTCTTCCGTATCTCCCGGTGAAAAATGCCGGTCGACGATGACGGTCAACGGAGGCTCCTCTTGCTGATGTCAAAGCGCTGGTACTGGTATCCAGTGTACTGGAGCCCGTTTCGGTCGCCCTTGACCACGACGTACTCAAGGTTGCCATTGTCGAAGGCCGTTTCCAGCGCCTCGGCGAGTGTCTTCTCCGCATCGTTCTTCTTTCCGCGCTTGTGCATCTCGCGGATTATGTCGAAGAAGTATTCCTGAGATCCTTGGGACACCCGGCGCCCGTTCGGCAGGTTTCGAGCGCCAAGATCCGTATCGATACTGCTCTTTGCTTCGACCACGACATACTTGCCGTCCGGCGTGAGCCACACCTGGTCGAACTGGTCATTGCCGTTCTTGGGCCCGTCGAGGGGCTTCTTGGTGGATCCCGCGTGGTGTTCGGCGATGTAGTGGTGTTCCGCGACGTACTCGCCGTAGGCGCCGGTCTCCTTGATCATGTCCCTGTGGTACTGCCTGTACGCTTCTCGACCGTCTGCCAGGTGCTGTGCGGTCTCGTCCGTTCCGTGGATCTTGTGAGCCGCATCCGCCTCCTGCTTGAAGACTTCACTCAGCTTGTCCACCACGACGGAGAAGAACCGGCTGCGGGTGGCCTCCTGCAGGCCGGCGAGGCGGGCGGGGTCCCTCACGGCGCCGGGTGTTTCGTGTACGTACTTCGGGTCGAGGTAATGCGGCTTGGGGGGAGCGGGTGCATCCTTTGCGCGAATCCAGGGCGAGTTTTCGTCCAGCCTCGTGAGCTGAGGCGGGGTCATGCCGCTCTCGTCCTTGAAGTCCAGATTCTTCCGATTTCCATTGCTCTTGTAGAAATCTTCGAAATACCCAGGTTCAGTATTCGCGCGGTAGGCCTGGATTTGTTCGATCTGAAGGTCGGTGAGCGTTCCGGGAGGCCCATAGGGGTCGTCGCCGTCCCGCATGAAGCTGGGCCGCTCCACCGTGGTTCGGGGCGTCGCAGGGTTCGCAGGCGCGGCGTCGTCCCCCGCCCGCGCCGCGTCGTCGACGCCGCCCGTGCCCGGGGTGTCCGGGAGGTGGTTGCCGCCCGTACCGGGTACGTCCGGGTGGGTGCCGCCCGTGCCGCCGGGGCCGTCGCCGTGGGTGGCCCCGCCGGACGGGCCGTCGGCGTGGGTGCCGGCCGTGGACGGCGTGTCCGGGTGGGTGGCGCCCGTCGGGGACGGGGAGTCCGGGCGGGGGCCGCCGGGGTTGTTGAGGTCGTTCCGCGGCATGTTGTCCGGGGCGTGGCCGCCCGGGGTGTTGTCGATGCCGCGCGGGGTGTTGTCGATCGCGTGGACCGGGTCGGAGATGTTGCTGCCGAGGCTGATGCCGTTGTCGCCGCCGCGGGCGCCGACGCCGACCAGTTCGCGCTCCGGGACCCTGGCGGTGGACGGGGTGTCCGTCTTCGGGGCTTCGGTGCGCGGTACGCCCGAGTCCGCGTCCGGCTTGCCTGTCGGGGCGTCCTTGACGGACTGGTCGAGGGAGCCGTCCGCCTTGAAGATGTTGCCGTCGGGGTCCATGAACTTCGGCGGGCCGTCCACCGGGAGCTTGACCGTGCCCGGAGGGAACGTGGTGGTGCCCTCGGGCAGCTTGATGTTGCCGTCGGGGAGCTTGATCGCGCCGTCCGGGACGGCCGAGCCCGAGGGGAGGTGGATCGCGCCGTCCGGGAGGTGGATGGCTCCCTCGGGGAGGGCGATCGCGCCGTCCAGGTTGATGTTCGGGACCTCGACCTTGCCCATGCCCTTCAGACCGGCCATCACGTCGCCGATCTTCGAGAAGCCCGCGCCCGCGCCCTTGAAGATGTACGTCATCGGGTCGATCGCATGGCCGGCCTTGCCCGCGAACGACAGGGTCTTCGCCACCGCGCCGGCCTTGCCCGCGCCCGAGACGGCGCCGCCCGCGCCGCCGGTGAAGATCGTGGTCACGACGTTGAAAGTGACCGCGCCCGCCGCGCGGGACGGGTTCGAGCCCCACTGGTCCCAGGCCAGCAGTGCCTTGCCGGTCTCCTTCATCGCCGTACGCGAGTCCCGCAGCCACGACGGCAGCTTGTCATCCGGTGCGGCGAGGAAGAGGGGGCCGGCACCGGGTATGGACATGATGGCGAGGCCGGTGCCCAGCTTGGCCAGGCCCGTCCAGGACTGCTTGAACACGTCCCAGCCCTGCAGGCCGACCAGGCCGCCGAGGCCCTTGAGGGTGCCCCACACGCCGTCGACGACGATGCCCTTGCCGAACTCCCAGGCATGCTCCCACACCTGCCACGCGGGTATGGACTCCTCCACCGCGTCGCCCCAGGGCAGGGACTTGGACTGCTTCATCGCCTCGGCGTCGTAGCCGTACATGTCCTTGGCGTTGGAGCCGTCGTTGACCTTGAGCGGCTTCCCGCCCACCAGGGCGACGATCTTGGCGTAGGCCGCCCGTTCCACTTCCTGGAACTGCGCCCACACCTCGGCGATCTCGTTGCGGCGGTCGAGGTTCTCGTCGATCAGGTCGCCGTCTTCACGCCACTTGTCGTCGTCGGCGACCTTCGTGCGGAACGCCTCCGCTTCCGCCCGCAGGTTTTCCAGCTTCTTGATGACGGGCGCGGCGTCGCGGG
>NZ_SSBM01000100.1:0-949 GCF_004795115.1 Streptomyces sp. A0592 | reverse complement strand
CTGTCCGGCGGATCTTGTGACTGTCTGCTTGTCCGGTCGTTAGGTCGGGCATGGGGCGGGGTGATCTGACGAATGCGGAGTGGGTGCGGCTTGAGGCGCATCTGCCCGCCGCCGGCCTGCGCGGTGGACGCTGGTGTGACCACCGCCAGGTGGTCAACGGGATCCTGTTCCGAGTGCGGACCGGGATTCCGTGGCGAGACCTCCCCGAGCGATACGGCAGCTGGAAGACGGTCTACGAACGCCACCGGCGTTGGTCCGCCGACGGCACATGGGATCGGATCCTGCGGTCGGTCCAGGCCGATACCGATCTGGCGGGCCGGCTCGACTGGAGCATGGTGGGCGTCGACTCGACCACGTGCCGGGCCCACCAGCACGCGGCCGGGGCCCGCAAGGCCGCCCCGAGAGTCCCGAAAAAAGAACGACGCCTCGAAACCACCGCCCCGACGAGGGACTCGGACGGTCCCGGGGCGGCCTGACCTGCAAGATCCACCTCGCCGGCGAGGGTGGCTGCCGCCCGCTGGCCTTACTGGTCACCCCGGGCCAGTGGGGCGACGCACCCCAGTTCACCGAGGTCCTCGCCCGGATCCGCGTCGCCCGGCCTGGCGGCGGGCACCCCCGCACCAGGCCGGGCCACGTCAGCGGCGACAAGGCATACAGCTCACGCCGCAACCGCAGCCACCTGCGAAGACGACAGATCAAGCACACGATCCCGGAACCGAAGGACCAACGGGCCAACCGCAAACGCCGCGGCAGCAAGGGCGGTCGGCCCGCCGGCTTTGACAGCGAGCTCTACAAACGCCGCAACGAAGTCGAGCGGACAATCAACCGGCTCAAACACCACCGGGCCGTCGCCACCCGCTACGACAAACGCGCCTACGTTTTCCACGGCACCATCACCACAGCAGCCATCAGACTCTGGCTCCGCGCATGATCCGCCGGACAGAACCTA
>NZ_SSBM01000099.1:0-1125 GCF_004795115.1 Streptomyces sp. A0592 | reverse complement strand
GGGTACGAGGGGCGGTCGCCCCGGTCGTCGCGGCGCGGGTACGAGGGGCGGTCGCCACCACGGTCGTCACGACGCGGGTACGACGGACGCTCGCCCCGGTCGTCACGACGGAAGGCGGGACGGTCGCCACCGCGGTCGTCGCGACGCGGGTAGGACGGGCGGTCGCCGCCGCGGTCGTCGCGGCCGCCGCGGAATCCACCGCGGTCGTCATCGCGACGCGGGTAGGACGGACGGTCCCCACCGCGGTCGTCACGACGCGGGAAGCTGGGGCGGTCGCCGCCACGGTCGTCACGGCCGCCACGGAATCCACCGCGGTCGTCGTCACGGCGCGGGTACGAGGGGCGGTCGCCCCGGTCGTCGCGGCGCGGGTACGAGGGGCGGTCGCCACCACGGTCGTCACGACGCGGGTAGGACGGACGGTCCCCACCACGGTCGTCACGGCGGAAGCCGCCGCCACCGCCGGCGGGACGCCCACCGCGGTCGTCGCGGCGGTAGCCACCGCCGCCACCGCTGCTGCCACCGGCCGGCCGGCCGCCGCGGTCGTCACGGCGGAACGGGGGACGGTCGCCACCACGGTCGTCACGGCCCCCGCGGTAGCCGCCCCTGTCACCGCCGTCGTTGCGCCGAGGCTCGCGCTCCGGACGATCGTCGGGAGAGTTGGACATGGGTGTGACTCCTGTCTTCGGGGTACCGCTAGTCATTCTCGCGCAACCAACCCATGGCCGCGCTTCGGCGTAAAGAGGTGAAAAACAAAAAGGACCCTTGGTCCAGCGTTGAACGCTGGACCAAGGGTCCTTTGAAAGATTGTTCGGCGGCGTCCTACTCTCCCACAGGGTCCCCCCTGCAGTACCATCGGCGCTGAAAGGCTTAGCTTCCGGGTTCGGAATGTAACCGGGCGTTTCCCTAACGCTATGACCACCGAAACCCTATCGGTTTCGAGCGAACAAGCACACTTTGTAGTTATGTTCTAGCTCTAGAAACCAGCAACTGTTCGTTGCTTCAGAACTAACACAGTGGACGCGAGCAACTGAGGACAAGCCCTCGGCCTATTAGTACCAGTCAGCTTCACCCGTTACCGGGCTTCCACATCTGGCCTATCAACCCAGTCGTCTACTGGGAGCCTTA
>NZ_SSBM01000098.1:0-1299 GCF_004795115.1 Streptomyces sp. A0592 | reverse complement strand
GGTGGTGCCGATGAGGTAGGCGACGAGGCGTCCGTGGTGGACGGCTGCGGCGGCGTCGGTGATGCCGGGGAGTCGGCGGAGTGCGGTTTCGATTTCGCCGAGTTCGATGCGGTGGCCGCGGATCTTGACCTGGTGGTCGGTGCGTTCCAGGAATTCCAGTTGTCCGTCCGGGCGTTGGCGTACGCGGTCTCCGGTGCGGTACATGCGGGTGCCGGGTTCGGTGGCGTGGGGGTCGGCGAGGAAGGTGGTGGCGGTTTTGGTGGGGTTGTCGAGGTAGCCGTGGCCGACGCCGGTTCCGGCGACGTAGAGCTCGCCGGGTGTGCCGGGCGGTACGGGCTGCAGGTTGGCGTCCAGCACGTACAGGCGGGTGTTGCGGACCGCGTGCCCGATCGGTGCGCGGGAGCCGATGTCGCTGCCCGCGTGGATCACGGCGTGGGTGACGTCGTCGGAGCACTCGGTCGGCCCGTAGGCGTTCACCAGGGGGATACCGGGCTCCAGCTCACCCCACGTGGCGGCGAGATCGGCCGGCAGGGTCTCGCCCGTGACCATGAGCGAACGCAGTCCGTCCAGCGGGGGACGGGGGGTGCCCGACTGCCAGGAGTCGATGGCGGCGCGGAGGAGGGAGGGGACGACTTCGAGGATGGTGACGTGGTCGGTGGTGATGCGTCCGAAGAGTTCCTGGGGGTCGGCGGCGGTGTCGCGGTCGACGACGAGGAGGCGTCCGCCGGTGATGAGGGGGGAGAGCATCTGCCAGACGGAGATGTCGAAGGTGACGGGGGCGTTGTGGACGACGACGTCGTCCGAGGTGATGCCGAGGTCGTCGATTTTGGCGAGGAGGTGGTTGACCATGCCGGCGCGGTGGACCATGGCGCCCTTGGGGCGGCCGGTGGAGCCGGAGGTGAAGATGATGTAGGCCAGGTCGTCGCCGCCGCCGACGGGCGGGGCGGGTTCGGTGTCGTGGGTGCCGTCCCAGGTGACCACGGCCGGTGTGCTGGATGCGGCGGCCAGCAGTTCGGTGGCCGTGTTGTGGAGTCCGGGTCCGGTGTAGAGGACGTCGGGTCGGGAGTCGTCGAGGAGTGCGGCGGTGCGGGCCCGGGGGGCGCGGAGGTCGAGGGGGATCCAGGCCGCTCCGGCGCCGAGGACGGCCAGGATGCCGGTCACGAAGGGGATGCCGGGTTCGCACAGCATCGCGACGCGTGATCCGGGACGGACCCCGGCCGCGACCAGTCGGCGGCTCAGGGCCGAAGCGAGAGCGACCAGCTCACCGTACGAAACAGAACCCTGCGGATCCTGCACCGC
>NZ_SSBM01000097.1:0-1339 GCF_004795115.1 Streptomyces sp. A0592 | reverse complement strand
TCGAGGTTCTCGTCGATCAGGTCGCCGTCTTCACGCCACTTGTCGTCGTCGGCGACCTTCGTGCGGAACGCCTCCGCTTCCGCCCGCAGGTTTTCCAGCTTCTTGATGACGGGCGCGGCGTCGCGGGAGTAGGTGCCGAGCGCGCCGGCGATGGTGCACATGTCGGAGCTGAGCTTCAGGCCCAGGTCCGAGACGGGCTTCGTCGTCGCGAAGAGCTGGTCCGCCTCCGGTGCCTGGTAGAAGGCCTGCAGGCCGCCGAAGCTCGTGTGGACGTCCGAGGCCTTCGTCGAGACCGTGGCCCCGCCCGACGAGATCAGCTTGACCTTCTCGTCCAGCGTCGCCAGATTCCCCGTGAAGACCGGTATCTCGGCCGGATCGACCGGCGCGTTCCCGCTCACTTCTTGCCCCCGGTCTTCTCACGCAGGATGTCGAGGTTCACGGCCCGGGCCGCGTCCTGAGCCGCCTTGGCCTGCTCCAGATCGCCTTCCAGGTACTCGTTCGTCGCCGCCACCGCGCCGAGGACGCACGCCTCGATCCGCTCGGCCATCGACTTGAACTCCGGCTTGCGGGCCGTCAGGTACTCACCCAGCGCAGCCGCGACCGGCCCCATCGCCTTCTGGCTCAGGGGCGGCGCACCCACGGGCACCGGACCCTGCAGCTTCGTCTCCGCCTGCGAACCCGGGACAGCCGTCCCCGCGGCCTGAGCCGCCTCCGACATGGCTGTGAGCAGAGCGTTCAACGCCGTCTCCAACTCGCCGGCATTCCCGCCGACAACCTTCAAATGGCCCTGCACGCCCTGCGGCTTGATGTCCCACGACGTCATCGACAACCTCCCCCGTGAACCCGACTGCCCCGCTGCCCCGCTCAGCCGATGTTGTCGACCGCGGCCTTCGCGCGCTGCAGCGTCTGGCGCGCCGTCGCGTCGTTCTTCTCCAGCGTCGTGTTCAGCAGCTGGATGATGTTCTTGACCTCCTGCGAGGCGTTCTTCCAACGCAGCTCCTTGGCGTGGTAGTCGTCCGCCACACCATCCGCCGCGAAGTCCGACATCGCCGCCGCCACCTGCGCCTCACGCGCCGCGATCACCTGCTCCAGCTGGCCGATCACCGCCTTGATACCGCCCTGCGCCTCCGTCGAGGCACCCACGTCGTACGCACGACGGTCCGTCCCACCTGCACCCATGCCAACCACACTCCCCGTGACGTGAAGAAGAAGACCCTAAAGAGACGGCCTAACGGCCGCGGAAGCGGGCGGCGTCGAAGTTCGCCGAACCCTGCGTCTGCCGCGCGTTCTCGCCCTGCTCCTGATCACCCGACCCGAACGCCTGCTCCATACCCGACTG